>CAIYQJ010000202.1 GCA_903928275.1 uncultured Chloroflexota bacterium | reverse complement strand
GTCGGAGCCACATGCGATGAGGGACTGGCTCACGCGCGCCCGGCGCCGAGCGGACTGGATCGTCCGGACGTGCACGTCCTCGCCCGAGTGGCTGCTCGCCATGACGGCGATCTCGGCCGGCGACAGGTCGAACGCTTCGGCGCCGCCCGCCTCGAGCAGCGCGACGAGCGCGAACGGCTTCACTGCGGAGTGCAGGATCACCACCGTGTCGGGATCGCCGATCGCGCGGACCACCGCCCCGGCGCCGTCGACCTCCACGACGTGGCCGCGGTGACGGCTCTCCACCGTGGAACCGCGGCGCTGCTCCACGAGGACGGGCGGGGCGGTCGAGGGGCCGAGCCGGGGCGGCGGCGGAGCCGCCGTCGGCCGGCGACCGCGCGCTCTCTGGACGGGATCCGAAGCGGGCATGCGCAGAGCATAGCGGCGGACCGACACGCGGGGTCCGCGGCCCGGCTCTGCCCGGTGCTAGCATGCGGATGGTCCCCTCGGTGCCCCCGTCGTGAGGTGTGCTCCCGTGTCCGATCCGGCCGACGTCGGCACTCCGTTCCGGCCCGATCCCGTTCGCTGGCCCTCGTTCCACGTGTCGCGGCATCCCGCGGTCCGGCACAAGCTCGCGATCCTCCGCGACGAGGACACCGACCCGAAGAAGTTCCGCGAGGTCGTCCGCGAGCTCAGCTGGCTCCTCGGGTACGAGGCGCTCGCAGATGTCGCCACGCGACCGATCGACATCCGGACGCCGATCGAGCCGGCCGAGGCCGACGAGCTCGCGGTGCGCATCGGGCTCGTCCCGATCCTCCGCGCCGGCCTGGGCATGGTGGACGCGATGCTGGAGCTCATGCCGACGGCCCAGGTCTGGCACCTGGGACTCTTCCGTGACGAGCGGACCCTCCGGCCCGTCGAGTACTACAACAAGCTCCCGGACCGGGCGACCGTGGACCTCTCCCTCATCCTCGATCCCATGCTCGCGACCGGCGGCTCGGCCAGCGCCGCCATCGATGTCCTCAAGCGGTGGGGAGCGGGCCGGATCAAGCTCGTGAATCTCATCGCGGCGCCGGAGGGCGTCGACGCGGTCACGTCGGCGCACCCGGACGTGGACATGTACTGCGCGGCTCTGGACCGGCAGCTCAACGAGCGCGGCTACATCATGCCCGGGCTCGGTGACGCGGGCGACCGGCAGTTCGGGACCTCCCAGTGACGCGGCCGGCGCCCGCGGAGCGATGACCGGCCCGGTCAGCGCGGGACCGGCCTCGTGACGCCCGTCGAGCCACCCATGGCGGCCCCCGCGCCGAAGCCGGCCCCCATGCCCCAGCGCAAACGGATCGAGATCGCCGTCTCCTTCCTTGCCGTCGTCGCGGTCCCCGTGCTGGCCGCGATCGCGCTCGGCTTCCACTCGTTCGCCTTCTACGGGCTCCTCGGGGCGGCGCTCGCCCTCGTCCTCGGGATGCCCATGGCGATGTCCGTGTCGATCCCGGCCGCCCTGCTCACGGGCCTTGCCGTCCTCGTGACGCTGCTCCTGGGGAAGGAGCCGCTGCCCCTCGCGACCTGGATGGGTGCGATCGCCCTCGTCGTGGGCCTTGTCAGCATCCGCGGGTACCACCGCGCGGCGACCCTCGTGGCGGTGAGCGCGACGATGTTCATCGCCCGGACCGTCCCCGATGGCGAGGTCCTCGCCTCCGCGCTCATGTTCACCGCCGGCGCCCTGTACGGAGCCGTCGCCGCCGGCCTGCTCCGCCACGGTCCGCCGGCCCCCCGGCGCCACTTCGACGTGCCGACGGCCCTCCTCTACGGCGTCCTGCTCGCGTGCCTCGTGTCGATCGCCACGGGTGTGACGGTCGCCCTCGACCTCCCGCACGGCTATTGGGCGGTCCTCGCGATCTTCATCGTTGGGCAGCCCGTCGCGGGCACGCGGGGTCGCGCCACGAAGCGTGCGACCGCGGTGATCATCGGCGTGGCAGCCTCGCTCGTCATCGTGCAGTTCGTGCATACGCAGGCCGGCTACACGATCATCGTCGCGCTCTGCGTGGCGTGCGCGGCCTACCAGGCGACGAGCACGCGGCGGTACCTGATCACGGCGTTCCTCTCGGTCGCGATGATCCTCTCGTCGGCGGCGGGGTCCACCGATGCCGCGGAGTCCACCGCGGTCCTGCGGTTCATCCTGAACATCCTGGCGATCTCCGCCACCGTCGCCGTCGCGGCCACCGTGAGCTGGGTCATCGGGCATCGCGACGCAGGGACCGCGGCGAGCCGGGTCGCCGGCATCGCCGCCGTCGGACCGCCGCCTGCGCCCGGCACCGGTCCCGGTCCTGGAGAAGGCGCGGCTCCCGCCTGACGGCCCCGGCGACGCCCGCCGGCGAGCCCTACGGCGCGGCGGACTCCTTCGGTGCGGGCGACGCCGGCGACGGAGCGGAGGAGCTGCCCGCGCCCGGCGAGGGCAGGAGCGGCAGGTCGTCCCGCGGCGTGAAGCTGGCGCCCTTGAGGTCGAGCTGTGGTCCCAGTGCCGCGATGACGGCGTCCGTGAGCGTGTTCGTGAACGTCAGGCCGTCCACTCCCGCGATATCGGCGGCGGCCATCGCCGCGACCGTCCGATCCCAAGCCGCCTGCTCGATGTGGAGAATCCCATCCGCCGAGGGGAAGAGGAGCCGGTCGAGCTGGTCGATCGACCACGCTAGCCCCTCCGGCGTCCGGTCGCTCTGGCTCGCGGCCGCGCCGGCGCAGTCCTCGACGGCCTTCGCGCAGGCGACCTGCGTCTGGGCCACGACCGCGAGGAACGCCGTGATCGCGGGAGCGAGCGCCTGGTCCGCCACGTCGGACTTCTGTGCCCAGATGAGCTCGCCGAGCAGCGCCGCGTCCGCCGGCCGCAGCTCGCGCTTCACGAACGCGGCCGGGTCGGTCCCGGCGGCGACCGCGGCCTCCTCGATGCGCGCCCAGCCGTCGTAGTCCGACACGGCGGCCGCCGCCACCGTCCCGTCGAGCAGCTGGCTGGGATCGAACGGGGCGCTGGGGTCGTCCGGCGTGATGATCGTGACGTCACCGGGCTTGAGGCCGGCCGCGACGAGCGCAGCGCGCACCGACGCCGCCGCGCCCGCGGTATCCGCGAGGACCGTCTTGCCCTTCAGCGACGTGAGCGGCTCCTTGCCCTGTTTCGCGGGGAGCACGAGGACGGTGGGGTCGCGCCCGGTGACCTCGCCGACCGCCACGAGGTCCAGGCCCTTGGCCCTGGCCCCGGCCACGTCCGCGACCGTGCCCACCCAGAGGTTCACCGAATCCGGGGCGGGCTGCACCGTGAACGGGTCGTATCCGACCAGCGGGGTCGCGAGGTTGAGCACGATGTTCGACGCCGTGTACGAGTCGAGCGCCTGGCCATACTGCAACGCCGCGTCCGCCGGCCCGAAGCCGCGGAAGAGCTGGACGGAGATGCTCGTCTGGGTCGTCGGCTTGAGCGCAACGGCGGGCGCGGGCGTGTCGGTCGGGAGCGCGGTGGCGCCCGGGGCCAGGCTCGCCCCGGCGAGGTCGCCGCCCTCCCCGGCGAGCGGCGGACGGCACGCGAGGAGGAGCATGCAGACCGCGATCGCCAGGAGGAGCGGCCGGATCCCGACACGCGCGGCGGCGCCGGTCCCGATGGGCAGCCCGGTCATCCGAAGCGCCCCGAGATGTAGTCCTCGGTGAGCGGATCGCTCGGCGTCGAGAACATCCGCGCGGTCGCGCCGGACTCGACGAGGTAGCCGGCGCGGTCCTCGCCCATCGAGAAGAACGCCGTGACGTCGCTCACGCGAGCCGCCTGCTGCATGTTGTGGGTCACGATCACGATCGTGTACTCCTCCCGCAGCTCCGCCATGAGCTGCTCGATTCGGAGGGTGGAGACCGGATCGAGCGCGGAGCACGGCTCATCCATGAGGATCACCTCTGGCTCGACCGCGATGGACCGGGCGATGCAGAGGCGCTGCTGCTGGCCGCCCGACAGCGAGGTGCCGGGCTGCTTGAGCTTGTCGCGCACCTCGTCCCACAGGGCCGCCCTGCGCAGGCTCGCCTCGACCTTCCCGTCGAGGAGGGAGCGCTTCTTCTCCCCGGCGAGTCGAAGGCCCGACGCGACGTTCTCGTAGATCGACATCGCCGGGAAGGGGTTCGGCTTCTGGAAGACCATGCCGACCGTCCTCCGGACACGGACGGCGCTCACGTCCTGGCGATAGAGGTCCACGCCGTCGAGGAGGATCGAACCCTCGACGCGGGCGTGCGGGATCGTCTCGTGCATCCGGTTCATGGCGCGGAGGATCGTGCTCTTGCCGCAGCCCGACGGCCCGATGAGCGCGGTGATCGCGCGGGGGCGGATGCCGAGCGAGACGTCGCGGAGGGCGCGGAACGCGCCGTAGTACGCGGAGACGGATCGGAGCTCGAGACCGCCCGGCACGTCCGGCCCCGCGAGCGCGGTCGCGTCGGGCGCCTCGGTCCCGGAGCCGGCGGTCGGATTCTCCATCATCGCTGACATGTGGGCTACTCGACCCGCGAGCCGATGCTGCGGCCGCGGACGATGACGTTGATCGCGAGCACGATGGCAAGCAGGACGATGGCCGCGGACCACGCCTGCGACACGAGCATCTTGTCCGGCAGGCGCGAGTTCTGGTAGACGAAGAGCGGCAGCGCCGCCATCGGGCTGCGCCAGTCGCCCACGTTCAGCGCCTCGGATCCCTGCGCCGTGAAGAGGAGGGGCGCGGTCTCGCCGAACCCGCGCGCGAACGCGAGCATGATTCCCGTGAGGAGACCGGCGCGCGCGACCGGGACCACGACGGAGACGATCGTCCGCCACCGGGCGATCCCCAGCGCGAGGGACGCCTCCCGGATGGACCCGGGGACCAGCCGGAGGACCTCCTCGGTCGCGCGGATGACGATCGGGAACATGATGACCGCGAGGGCGATCGCCCCGGCGATGGCCGACGAGCCGGTCCAGTTCGTGACGATCGTCGCGTAGATGAGGACGCCCGCGAGGATCGACGGGACGCCGAGCAGGACGTCGACGAGGAAGGTCCCGGTGGCACCCAGCCGCGGGCCCGCGTACTCCGCGAGGTAGATCCCCGCGAGGAGCCCGAGCGACCCGCCGATGAGGAGCGCGAGGGGCACCATCTGGAGGGAGCCGAGGATGGCGTTGAGGGCACCGGGAGTGGTCGTGTTGCCCGACGAGTGCGTGAGGAAGTCGAGCGTCAGTGTCGGCAGGCCCTTCACGAGCACGTAGCCGACGATCGCGACCAGCGGCACGATCACGACGATCGCCGACGCGAGGGCGACGACGCGCATGGTCACGTCGATCGCCGCCCGGCGACGTTCGTTGCCACGGTGCGGGCCCAGCAGTCGGTCCGCCGCCGTGCGACGCACCGCGGGCGTGGAGATGGCCACGATCTCGCCCTGCGCGCCCATCACGACGCCTGGTACACGCCGCCGAGGCGACGCGCGAGCAGCCGGACGACGACCGACAGGCCGACGGTCACGAAGAGCAGCACGACGCCGAGGCCGATCAGGCCCGCGTACTCCACGCGTCCGGTAACGTCGCCGAGGTTCGTCGCGATCTTGCTGGCGATCGACTGGCCCGGCTGGAACACGCTGGACGGGACCTGGTCCACGTTCCCGATGACCATCGTCACCGCGATCGTCTCGCCGAGCGCCCGTCCGAACGCGAGCATGACGCCGCCGAGGATGCCGATCCGCGCCGTTGGGAGGATGACGTGCCGGATCGTCTCCCACCGTGTCGCGCCCATCCCCGTGTATCCCTCGCGGAGAGAGAGCGGGACGGACCGGATGACCTCGCGGGAGACCGCGACGACCATCGGGACGATCATGACGGCGAGCACCATGCCGGCCGTGAACACCGAGAAGCGCGTCGGGTTCGCCGGGTCCTCGGCGAAGAACGGGATCACCTTCCCGATCGTGGACGCGATCCACCATTGGAACGTGTCACGCGAGAAGAGCGAGAACACGTACAGGGCCCAGATCCCGATGACGACGCTGGGGATCGCCGCGATCAGCTCGACGAGGAAGGTGAGCACGATCGCGAGGCGGCGGGGAGCGTACTCGACGAGGAACACGGCCACGAGGACCCCGAGCGGGGCTGCGACGACGAGACCGATGAGCGCCGACAGCACCGTGCCCGCGATGAACGGGAGCGCCCCGATCTGGACCGACACCGCGCCCGTCGCCGGGTCGACGTGAGCGGGTGCCCATGTGGTCGTGGTGAGGAACGGGACGATCCCGTACTCGGCCCAGATCGGCCACGATTGTGCGACCAGCACGACGAAGAGGACGATGAGCAGCGCCCCGGCCGCGAGGACGGCGAGGAGCGTCGTCCGACGGAACAGGGCGTCCGTCGAGAGGAGTCGGCCCCGGCCGCGGGAGAGGCGCTGGAGGCGGTCGCCGGTCGGGTCGCCGGCGACGAGGTCGGTCAGGGAAGGATCCTCCGCCAAGGGTGGGAGAAGGGTCGCCGGCGGTCCCAGG
>CAIYQJ010000201.1 GCA_903928275.1 uncultured Chloroflexota bacterium | reverse complement strand
GGGACCTCGGCGCCGGCAAGACCGAGCTCGCGAAGGGCTTCGGCCGTGGCCTCGACGTGGCCGAGGTGATCTCCTCGCCGAGCTTCGTCCTCATGGCCGAGCATCCCGGCCGCATCCCGTTCTTCCATCTCGACCTCTATCGACTCGACGGGCCCGACGAGGCCGTCGCCGGCGGCCTGCTCGACGAGCGCGAGGGCGACGGCGTGACCCTCGTCGAGTGGGCGGACCGGCTCCGCGACGAGCTCCCGCCGGGTCGCCTCGACATCGCGATCGAGATCCTCCCCGACGAGCGGCGGCGGGTCGTGCTCCGGGCGCATGACGCGCGGCACCGCGCCTACCTCGAGGTCGCCTGATGGTCGCGCCGGCCGGCCTTGTCCTCGCGATCGACACGGCCTCGAGCGAAGCCGTCGTGGCGATCGGCACGTCCGCGGGCGTCGTCCTCGCGTCCGAGAGCTGGACGGCCGGGTACCGCCACGGCGAGGAGCTCCTCGCCCGCATCGACGCGCTCCTGTCGTCCGCCGACGTGCCGGTGGGGTCGCTCGGGGGCCTCGTGGTCGGCACCGGCCCGGGAGCGTTCACCGGGCTCCGGGTCGGCCTCGCCACCGCCAAGGGCCTCGCCGTCGGCCTCGAGCTCCCGCTCGCGGGGCTGTCGTCGGCCGTCGTCATCGCGGCGGCGGCCGCGGATGCGGGGCCTGCCCTCGCCGGGCGACGGTTCGCGGTCCTGCTGCCGGCCGGCCCCTCGGAGCGGACCCTCGTGCTCGACGGCGTCGCGACGCGGCTGCGAGCCGGGGAGGAGCCCGAGCTGCCGGACGGGGCCGTCCTCGTCGCCCTCGACCTGGCGGGACGCGCCCCCGACGACGCCGTCATCCGCGGAGCCGCCGCGCGGCGCGGGTTCGCGGCCGCTCTCGTCCGCCTCGGCGCCGAGCGGCTCGCCGAGAGCGACGGCGATGACGTCGCCCACCTCGTCCCCGAGTACGTCACACCGCCGCGCGGTGTGCCGACGGCCCATGGAGAGGTCGCGTGGTCGCGCACCCGGGGCTGAGGCTCGTCATCCTTCCGATGCACGTGGACGACCTGCCGGCCGTGCACGCGATCGAGCGCCAGAGCTTCTCGACGCCGTGGCCGCCGCATGCCTACCGCGCGGAGCTCGAGACGAACGAGCTCGCCCGGTACCTGTGCGCGTGGGTCGGCGGGCGGATCGTGGGCTATGCCGGGATGTGGGTCATGGTCGACGAGGCGCACATCACGACCTTCGCCGTTGACCCGGGGTGGCGACGACGCGGGGTGGGGGACCGCATCCTCGTCGCGCTCCTCGACGTCGCGGTGGAGCGCGGGGCCCGCGACGCCACGCTCGAGGTCCGCGTGTCCAATCTCGGGGCGCGACGCCTGTACGAGAAGTTCGGGTTCCGGCCGGTCGGGATCCGCCCGCGGTACTACAGCGACGACTTCGAGGACGCCCTCGTCATGACGACGCCGCCGTTCGACGACCCGGACCTGCGGGCCCGGCTCGCGACGCTCCGGGCGCTCATCGCGGCCTCTCCCGAGCCGACGCTGACCGGCGATGCCGAAGGCGGTGGCGCGTGAGCGGCGGCGTGATCCTCGCGGTGGAGTCCAGCTGCGACGAGACGGGCGTCGCGCTCATCGCCGACGGGCGTCGGATCCTGGCGTCGGTGGTCGCGAGCCAGGTCGCCCTCCATGCCGCCAGCGGGGGGATCGTCCCCGAGGTCGCGGCCCGCGCGCACCTCCGGTGGATCGTGCCCACCCTCGAGGCCGCATGGGCCGAGTCCGGCGTCGGCTGGCCGGACGTGTCGGCCGTCGCGGTCACGGCCGGGCCCGGGCTCGCCGGCTCTCTCCTCGTGGGGATCAACTTCGCGAAGGCTCTCGCCTACGTGCGCGGCCGCCCACTCGTCGGCGTGAACCACCTCGAGGGTCACCTGCTCGCGGCCTGGCTGGCCGACCCGGCGGATCCCGACCGCCCCGAGCCCCCGCTGCCTGCGCTCGCGCTCATCGTCTCCGGCGGACACACGTTCCTCTCGCTCACGCGGAGCCCCACGGACCACACGCTCCTCGGCGGCACCGTGGACGACGCGGCCGGTGAGGCGTTCGACAAGGTGGGGCGGATGCTCGGCCTCTCGTACCCGGGCGGACCCGCGATCGCGGAGGCCGCCGGGGCTGCCGTCCGCCATGACGCCCGCTTCCCGCGCGCGTGGCTCGGGGGCACGGACGACTTCAGCTTCTCCGGCCTGAAGACCGCCGCCCGACGGATGATCGCCGGTGCCCGGGCCGAGGCCGGCATCCCGCCGGACGACCAGGTGACGCCGCTGCCGCCCGCGATCGTGGCCGAGCTCGCCTGGGGCTTCCAGGAGTCGGTGGTCGACGTGCTCGCGACGAAGGTCATCCGCGCCGCCGAGCGCGAGGGCGCGGCGTCGATCGTGCTCGGCGGAGGCGTGGCGGCCAACCGGGCGCTGCGTGCCCGCGTGAGCGGCGAGGCCGCGGCCCGCGGGATCCCGTGCGTCATCCCGGCGCCGGACCTCTGCACCGACAACGGGGCGATGATCGGCGCGGCCGGCGCGCGACGCCTCGCGCGGGGCGACCGAGCCGGGCTCGACCTCGATGCGCGGCCCACGTGGCCCCTCGGGACGCCGTGAGCGGACGGCCGCCGGTGGGCGCGCCGGCCTCATCCGGGCGGACGAGCGTGCCGCGCGTCGATCCGCTCGCCGTCCGTCGTGCGCTCCGCGAGGCCGGCACCCGCCCGCGGAAGTCGCTGTCGCAGAACTTCCTCGTCGACACGGACGTGCTCGACGCGATCCTCGCGGCGGCCGACCCGCGACCCGGGCGGCGCGTCCTCGAGGTGGGCCCCGGGCTGGGGATCCTCACCGCGGGCCTGCTCGAAGCGGGCGCGGCGGTCGTCGCCGTGGAGCTCGACGAGCGCCTCGCGCGGCGCCTGCGGGGCGCGCTCGCCGGCGCGATCCTCCGCGGCGAGCACGACGCCGGGAGCCCCGGATCGCTCGCGCTCATCGAGGGGAGCATCCTCGACGTGGACGTCGCCGCGGCGATCGCGCCGCCGTTCGACGTCGTCGCGAACCTGCCGTACCACATCACGAGCCCGGTCCTGCACCGCCTTCTCGGCGCCGAGCCGCGTCCCGACCGGTGCGTCCTCATGGTCCAGCGCGAGGTCGCCGAACGCGTGGCCGCCCCGCCCGGCCGCATGAGCTACCTGTCCGTGTTCGCCCAGTACCACGCGTCCGCGAGCGTCGTGCGGATCGTGCCGCCGACGTCGTTCGAGCCGGCGCCATCCGTGGAGTCGGCGATCCTCGCGCTCGACATCCGCCCGGCCGACGATCCGGCACGCCTCCCGGCCGCAGAGGAGGACGACCTGTGGCGCCTGGTGCAGGCGGCCTTCCGGGAGCGCCGGAAGATGCTCCACAACGTGCTCGTCCGCCAGCTGCGGATCCCGCCCGACCGGATCGCCGCCGCGCTCGCCGCCGCGGGCATCGACCCTGACCGCCGGCCGCAGACGCTCGCCGTTGCCGAGTGGCTCGCGCTCCGGACCGCGCTGGGACCGCTCGACGCCGACCGTCGCGGGCGCCGCGCATCGACCGACCCAGCGGACCGGGACGGCGCCGCGGACGACGCGGGAGCGGACCCGACGGACGACGCGGACCGGGCGGACGAGGTGGACCCAGCGGAGGAAGCGGACCCGGAGAGCGCCGGGTGAGCGACACCCTGCGTGGCGATCCCGTCGTGCGCGTGGCTCACGCCAAGCTGAACCTCACGCTCGCGGTCCTCGGCCGGCGGGCCGACGGCTACCACGCGCTCCACTCGGTCATGGTCCCGGTGGAGCTCGCCGATCGGCTCTCCCTCGCCGCGACGAGCGCCGGGGGGGACACGCTCCATGTCGACGGCGCCGACTGCGGTCCGGCGGTCGACAACCTCGTCCTGCGCGCGATCGCCGCGGCGCGCGCGGAGGCCCGGACGGAGCTCGGACCGTCGGTCGCCCTCGGGCCGCTCGCCTGTCGCCTCGACAAGCGGATCCCCGTCGCCGCGGGGCTCGCCGGTGGAAGCAGCGACGCGGCCGCCGCCATCGACGGCGCGCTCGCCGCCTGGGGCATCGACCTCCCCGCCGGCGCCCGGCAGCGTGCGGCCGCCTCCGTCGGCTCCGACGTGCCGTTCTTCCTCGCGGGCGGCTGGGCCGTCGTCGAGGGCCGCGGCGAGGTCGTGCGCCCGGTCCCGTCGGTCCGCGGGTCCGCGCCCGTCGCCCTGCTCGTGACGCCCGCCGTGCCCGTCGGGACGCCCGCCGTCTTCGCGGCGTGGACTGCCGGCCTCCGACCGTCGGGCCATGGTGCGGCCCTCGCCACGTCGCGGCACCTCGCGGACGAGCTGCTGGCGGGGATGGCGGCCCATGCGCTGGTCGTCCGCGCCGGGATCCTCGCGCACGCGAACGACCTCATGCCCGCCTCCGGGCACGTGGTGCCGGGCCTCGTCGCCCTCCGCCGGGGCATGATCCGCGCGCTCGGCACCGCGGTGGGCCAGTCGGGCTCGGGCCCCACGCTCTGGGTCCTCTATCCTTCCCTCGAGGACGCATCGGCCGCCGCGGACGCGGTCCGTGACGCGCTGGCGGACGGGCGGATCGTCGCGCCGGGGGACGGACCGCCGGCGGTGCACGTGGCACCGCTCGTCCTCGATCGACCGGCGATCGTCCCGACGGGCAGCAATGGGAGCGACACGTGACGCAGCGACGCGCGATCTCGACCGACGGGGCTCCGGCCGCCATCGGCCCCTACAGCCAGGCCATCGAGTCCGGCGACCTCCTCCTCTGCTCCGGCCAGCTGGGCCTGGACCCGGCGTCCGGGGCGCTCGTCGAGGGAGTCGAGGCCCAGGCCGAGCGATCCCTGGCGAACCTCATGGCCGTCCTCGCGGCCGCCGGCCTCTCCGCCGGCGATGTCCTCAAGACGACGATCTTCCTCGCCGACATCGGCGACTTCGCGACCGTGAACGCGGTCTACGGGCGCTTCTTCCCCGAGCCGTTCCCGGCTCGCTCCACCGTCGCGGTCGCGGCGCTGCCGAAGGGCGGGCTCGTCGAGATCGAGGCGATCGCGCGGCGGCGCGGGTAGGGATGCCCCGCATGAAGGCCCGGACGCGACGCGCGCCGGTCGAACGGGCCGCGGTCCCGATCGTCCTCGCTGCGGGCCTCGGCACGCGCATGCGGTCGCGCGTCCCCAAGGTCCTCCACCCGCTGTGCGGGCGGCCGATGCTCGCGTACGTCATCGAGGCCGCGGAGGCGGCCACCGGCCGGCGGCCGCTCGTCGTCTACTCGCCCGCCACCGAAGAGGTCAGGTCGGTCTTCGCGGGGGTGGCGGACTTCGCGCTGCAGGACGAGCCGCGCGGGACCGGCGATGCGCTCCGCGCGGCCCTCGCGGTCCTCCCCGCCGACGTGACGGCGGTCGCCGTCCTCAGCGGAGACGTCCCGCTCGTCGATCCGATGCTCCTCGCCGAGCTTCTCGACGCGCGGCTTGCCGACGGCGCCGTCATGAGCCTCGTGACGTTCCAGGCATACGACGCGGATCGCCTCGGGCGCGTGCTCCGCGCCTCCACGGAGGACGACCGCGTCGCGCGGATCGTCGAGGCGAAGGACGCCACGGCGACCGAGCTCGAGATCGACGAGGTCAATGCCGGGGTCTACGCGTTCGACGTCGCCTGGCTCCGGCGCAGGATCGCCGACCTGACCCCGTCGCCCGCGACCGGGGAGCTGTATCTCACCGAGCTCGTCGCGTTCGCCGGAGCGGACGGCGAGGCCGTCACCGCGTTCCTCGTCGAGGAGGACGGCACGCTCGCAGGGATCAACGACCGGGTGGACCTCGCGGACGCGGTCGCCATCCTCGCCGAGCGCATCCGCGTCCGCCACATGCGCGGCGGCGTGACGATGGACGATCCTGCCACCGCCTACATCGACGCGGAGGTCGAGCTCGGCGCCGACGTGGTCCTCGAGCCGGAGGTCGTCCTGCGCGGCCGGACGCGGATCGGGGCCGGGAGCCGGATCGGGGCCGGGAGCCGGATCGTCGACAGCACCGTGGGCGAGGACTGCGAGATCGTGGCGAGCGTCCTCGAAGAGGCCGAGGTGGAGGACGGCGTCCGGATCGGCCCGTTCGCGCACCTGCGGCCCGGGGCGTCCATCGGGCGCGGGGCGCGCCTCGGGAACTTCGCGGAAGTGAAGAACAGCCGGATCGGGCCGGGTGTCCAGCAGCACCACTTCAGCTACATCGGCGATGCCGACGTCGGCGAACGGACGAACATCGGCGCCGGCACGGTCACCGCCAACTACGACGGCACGCGCAAGCACCGGACCACGATCGGCCCGCGCGCGTTCATCGGCTCGGACACGATGCTCGTCGCGCCCGTGACCGTCGGCGAGGGGGCGAGGACGGGGGCGGGCGCCGTCGTCACGCACGATGTCCCGCCGGGCATGGTCGCCGTGGGGGTCCCAGCCCGTCTGCGCCTCCCCCGTGACCCGGCCGCCGACGCCGACACGCCACCCGTGCCGCTCCGAGGGCCCGGTGCGTGAACATCCTGCTCGAGCTGGGCGTCGTGCTCGTCCTCACGATCCTCCAGGCGTTCTTCGTCGCGGCGGAGATCTCGCTCGTCGCCGTCCGGCGCACCCGCGTGGACCAGCTCGCCGATGACGGCAGTCGAAACGCGGCGGCCGTCCTGCGGCTGAAGGACGACCCCGGCAAGTTCCTCGCCGTCTCCCAGCTCGGCCTCACCGTGCTCGGGTTCTTCGCTTCCGCGTTCGCGGCCGTGAGCCTCGCTGAGCACCTGACCGCGTTCCTCCAGGGCTTCGAGGCGCTCCGGTCGAGCGCCTCGGCGCTCGCGCTCATCATCGTCACCGTCGGCCTCGCCCTGTTCACGATCGTCTTCGCCGAGCTCGTCCCCAAGACGATCGCCCTCGCCTACGTCGAGCGCGTGGCACTCGCTGCCGCCCGGCCGGTCGAGCTCATCGCCCGCTTGCTGTCGCCGGTGATCGGGGGTCTCACGTGGGCCACGCGCATCGTGACGCGGAGCGTCGGCGCGAACGTGTCGCGCGACTCCCAGATGACCGCCGACGAGCTCCGGCTCATCATCGAGCGGGGCGGCGAGGAGGGGATCCTCGAGGCGGAGGAGGAGCAGATGATCAACGCGGTCATCGAGCTCGGCTCGCGACGCCTCCACGAGGTCATGGTCCCGCGGATCGACATCGCCGCGCTGCCCGTCGACGCCACGTTCGACGAGCTGGTGGACGCCATCGTGTCCCAGGGCCACAGCCGGATCCCGATCTACGAGGAGTCCGTGGACGAGGTCGTCGGGATCCTCTATGCCAAGGACCTGCTCCGGGTCCTCCAGGTGCCGCCCGGCGAGCGCCCGTCGCTCCGGAGCATGCTCCGGCCCCCGGTCTTCGTGCCCGAGTCGATGTCGATCGATGACCTCCTCCACGAGTTCCAGCGGCGGAAGGTGCACCTCGCGATCGTGCTCGACGAGTACGGCGGGACGGCCGGTCTCGCCACGATCGAGGACCTCCTGGAGGAGATCGTCGGCGAGATCCAGGACGAGTACGACACGGAAGAGCCCATGGTCGTGCGGCTCTCCGAGGACGAGGCGCGGATCGACGGTCGCGCGGCTGTCGGCGACCTCGCGGAGACCTTCGACCTGGAGATCGAGCTCGAGGACGAGGAGGAGTACGACACGGTCGGCGGCCTCGTCTTCCACCGGATCGGCCGGGTGCCCAGGCCCGGCGACGAGGTCCAGGTCGACGGCCTGACGCTCACCGTGGAGTCGCTCGACGGACGCCGCGTGGACAAGGTGCTCGTGGTGCGGCGGCGGGCGCAGTCGGACGGGACACCGGGCGAGGACGAGGCCGACCGCTGATCGAGGGGCGGCGGAAGGCCGACGGGGACCGGCGCCCTCCGGCGGCCGCCTCGCCTCAGGCGCTGATGACGCGGACGATGATCTCCTCGAGCCGCGCCGTCGCGCGCGCGTCCACGATGTCCACCGCGCGGATCGCCGCGAGCGCCTCGTCACGGTATCGCCGGGCCGCCTCGCGCGTGTAGTCGCGGGCGCCCGCGCGTTCGAGGATCGCGATCGCCTCGTCGACGTGCGCGGCGGCGGGCTGCGGCTCCCGGAAGATCGCCTCGAGGCGCGCCCGCTCGGGCTCCGCGGCTCGCTCGAACGCGAAGAGGATGGGCAGCGTCTTCTTGTGCTTCGCGAGGTCGGATGGCTCCTTCCCGGTCGCGGCTTCCTCGCCCCAGATCCCGAGGAGGTCGTCGTTGAGCTGGAAGGCGATCCCGAGGGCCCAGCCGAACCGACGGAAGCGGTCGATGACGATCTCGTCGTCCGTCGCGAGGAGCGCCCCGGCCTCCACCGACGCGCTGATGAGCGCTGCCGTCTTCCGGCCGATCATGTCGAGGTACGTGTCGACCGGGACGATCTCGTCGCGCTCGGCTGCCTCGATGTCCATGTACTGGCCCTCGCACAGGGTGAGGCAGGTCCGGTCGTAGAGGCGCATGAGGCGGAGGACCTTGGCATCGCTGAAGCCGAGGTCGGTGAGGCGGTGGAGCGCGATCCGGCTCAGGGCGAAGATGGCGTCGCCGGTGTTGATGGCCTGGGGGACGCCACGCAGCGTCCACAGCGTGGCTCGATACCGGCGCTCCCGGTCCCCGTCCTCGATGTCGTCGTGGACGAGGCTGAAGTTGTGGCCCAGCTCCACGGCCGCCGCACCGGGCAGTGCTTCCGCGTAGTCGCCGCGGATGGCCATGTACGCGAGGAGGCCGAGCAGCGGCCTCATCCGCTTGCCGGCCGGCGCACCCGAGCCGTCGAGGCCCATGTGGTAGCGGATGTCGGCATACAGGCCGCGCGCGTGATCCTCCCGGTCGCCGATGAGGCGCAGGATCTCAGCCTCGGTGTCGGCGATCAGTTCGCCGATGTCCACGTTGTCCAGCACCCGCCGATGATACCAACCGGAGTGCCACTGTCGGCCCACCCGCGCCGGCCTCGGCCCACCCTCGCCCGACGCCGGTGGTACGGTCGGGCCGTGTCCACCCGCAAGCTCTACGCCACCGACGTCCTCGTCCTCTCGCACTTCGACCTCGGCGAGGCCGATCGCGTCCTCTCCGTCCTGACGCCCGTCGACGGGAAGCTCAAGGTCATCGCGAAGGGTGTCCGGCGGCCCACGAGTCGGCTCGGCGGCAGCCTGGAGCCGTTCGCCGAGCTCCGGCTCTCGCTCGTGCGCGGCCGCACGTTCGACATCGTCACGCAGGCGGCGGTCATCCACCCGTGGCTCCGGCTTCGCGACTCGCTCGCGTCGACGGCCACCGCCTGGTACGTCACGGAGCTCGCCGATCGCTCGCTCGAGGAGCGGCATCCGGCCGAGCCGCTCTACGCGATCCTCCACCGGGCCTACACGCTGCTCGACGCCGGGATGGCGCCGGGGCGCGTCGCCAGGTGGTTCGAGCTCCGGCTCGCCGACGAGCTCGGGTTCCGGCCCGAGATCGACCGGTGCGTCGAGTGCGATCGGCTCATCGAGCCCACCGAGAGCGTCCGCTGGGTGCCGGCCCTCGGCGGCGTCGTATGTCCGCGCCACGGCGGTCCCACGCTGCAGGAGGCCGGGATCTCGACCGACGCCCTCCGCGTTCTCAAGGCCTACCAGCGGATGGACGCGGAGGCGATCGCGGGGCTGCGGCTGCCTCCGGGCGTCGAGCGCGAGGCGGAGGAGGCGATCCGCGCGTTCCTCGTGTACGTGCTCGAGCGCGAGCCGCGCTCCCGACGCTTCCTCGACGAGGTCCGCCCCGGCACCGGCGCCACGGATCCCCGGATGGCCCGGTCGCGCGCCGCCGCGCAGTCGCACCCGTCGCCGGCAAACGAGACCGAGCCCGGGCTGGAACGTCCCTGGGTCGCGGACCCTCCTCCCGCATCCGTCACCGAAGGAGCCGACCGATGATCGACACCACGACCACAGCCGGCCGGCGTGCTGCCCAGCGCCTCGGCGCCGAGCTCATCGCCTGGCTCACCACGGTCCGGCCCGACGGCCAGCCGCAGAGTTCGCCGATCTGGTTCCTGTGGGAGGACGGCGAGATCCTGCTGCTCAGCCGAGCGGACACACCGCGGCCGGCGAACATCCGGGCGAACCCCCGCGTTGCGTTCACCCTCAACACGGACGCGGACGGCGGCGACGTCGTCACATTCGAGGGCGAGGCCCGGATCGTCGATGGCGAGCTGCCGGCGGCGACGGAGGCCGCGTACAAGGCGAAGCACCTGGGCAAGATCCTCGAGTACGGCTGGGACTGGGAGAAGATGCGCCGCGACTACCCGCTGGCCATCCGAATCGCGCCCACGCGGGTGCGCCTGGGGTAGAAGACCGGTGGCCCGCTGGCCGCCCGCGGTCGGCCGTCGAGTCCAGGATGACCGACAGTGCGGGCCCGGCCCGCAGCACGGGCCCAGCCGGCGGCACGGGCCCAGCCGGCGGCACGGGCCCAGCCGGCGACGCGTGGCCGCAGTACGGGCTCGGCCCGCCCGCGGTCGGCCGTCGAGTCCCGGATGACCGACAGTGGATCACCCCCGACGATGATCACGGCGTGGACGAGGCGCGTTTCGGTCGGGCCATCCGGATCATCCGGATCCGAGCTCGGCTCCGCCAGGCCGATGTCGCGGCCCGCTCCGGGCTGAGTCAGGCGGCGATCTCGGACATCGAGCGCGGCCATGGCGACCGCCTGTCGATGGCGAAGTTGCGCGCGGTGGCGCGCTCACTCGACGCCGAAGCGGGCCTGGATCTGCGGTGGCGCGGAGGGGACGTCGACCGACTCCTCGACGAGCGGCACGCCGCGATCGTCGGCCTCACGGTAGACATCCTCGCCAGCGACGGATGGGAGGTCGCGACCGAGGTCACCTACTCACGCTACGGGGAGCGCGGGTCGTTCGACGTCCTCGCGGTCCAGAAGCGGGCCGCCGTCGTCCTTGCTGTCGAGGTCAAGACGCGACTCATGTCGCTCGAGACGACGCTCCGGAAGCTCGATGAGAAGGCGCGGCTTGCGCCGGCCGTAGCCGCCGAACGTCTTGACATGCGGCCGCGAGCCGTCGGGAGGATGCTCGTCCTGCCGGAAGGCAGCGTGTCGCGTCGGGCGCTCGTGACTCACGACGCGGTCCTTCGCGTGGCCCTTCCGGTCCGTGGGTCGGCAGCCCGCGCGTGGCTCGCGGATCCGGCCTCGTCCATCGGCTGCATCGTCCTGGTCAAGGTCCCGGCCGGGGCCAAGGGACCAGCGGCTCCTCACCGCGTATCACCCCGGGGACTCGCCGAGAAGTCATCACCGCCCTCGTCGTCGGGGGTCACGCTCGGGACCCGTCCCGCCGATCACCGGATATCGCCCCCGGTGCTGCGCGGCAAGCGTGATGCCCCCTCGCAGTCCCCCGAGTGATGCGCGGCGACGGAAGCGGCGTTCCGACGCCCTGCGCAGTCCCCGGGGTGATATGCGGTGATGGCCCGAGCCGCGGCGACGGCCGTAGATGCGCCCGCCCGGCCCCAGCCGTGCCCACCCAGCCCGACACGCGCCCGCCCGACACGCGCCCGCCCGGCCCCAGCCTGGCATCCGCCGGTCGCGCTCGCCCCCGCGTCTGCTAGCATCGGCGGGCACCCTCATCCCGCGAGCGGGCATGCCACGCCCGAGCGCCCACCGGAGTCCCCCATGACCGAGCCGATCCAGACCGCCTCGCGGCATGCCCGCGACGTCGTGGACCCCGCCACCGATCCCGGCCCCGCCGTCAAGGAGCTCGAGACCATCGTCGGTCTCTCGAAGCGGCGCGGGTTCGTCTACCCGAGCTCCGAGATCTACGG
>CAIYQJ010000200.1 GCA_903928275.1 uncultured Chloroflexota bacterium | reverse complement strand
TGCTACGCGGACGGCCCGGACGCGGACGGCCCGGACGCGGACCGCCCGTCCGACGGACGCCGGCGCCCGTCGCCCACGGGACACGCGCCGGCGCCGGGGCCGGCGCCGGCGCGGGCCACCCCGAGCGTCAGGTGGCGAGCGGCACGATCGGGTAGTCGCGGGAGCGGCGACCCCTGGCTCGACCTCCCGCCGAGGCCGAGCTCACGAGACGTCGCGCATCATCACCTCGATCGACGCGACCGAGACCCGGACGGCAGCCAGGTCGGACTGCATCGCCGCCTGCACGTCGCGCGTCTCCTGCGCGAGCGCCTCGTACCTGTCGGCGAGCGTCTTGAGCTCCGTCTGCCCTTTCGCCTTGACCTCGGCCAGCTGCAGGGCGTGACGTCGACGGGTCGGCCCGCCGACCGCGACGCCCACGCTGAGGATCACGAACATGATGAGGATCGCCGCCGGCCATTCGAGAGTCATGCCTGTCGCACCTTCCCTGTGGTCTCGCCATCCGGGCTGAGCGTCTTCGTCGCCTCCGTGACGCGCTCCGGCGTCAGGTGTTCGTCGAAGCCGGTCACCTCGTAGAAGCGAAGCGCCTTGCCGTCCTCCGAGATCTCATGGCGCCCCACCACGAGTCCCGCCCGTTCCAGTGTCTGCAGGTGCATGTGGAGCAACGGACGGCCGATCCCGAGCTCACGCGCCAGCTCGCTCACGTAGCTCTGGCGCTCGCTCAGCGCTGCGAGGATCCGCAGGCGGTGAGGGTTCGCCAGCGCGTTGAGCATCCGGAGCAGCTCGTCGCCCGTCCGGTCGTCCGTCATGTCCCTCCTTCACGTGTCAGGTCATTCTGACATATGAGTGCAGAGCGTGTCAAGTGGACGATCCGGGCGTCGTCTCCTGTCGCCGGACCGGGTCGACGCGTGCCGCCGTCACCGGGGCTGGCGTCCGCCCTCCGGCCGTCCGCCGTTCGCGGCGGGTCCCGTCCGCGCCGGCGACCCCACCCAGACGTGGCCGTCGGCGAACTCCTCGGCCTTCCAGATGGGCGCTCGGGCCTTCGTCTCGTCGATCGCGTAGCTCGCGGCGGCGAACGCGGGGTCGCGGTGGGCAGCGGCCGCGACGATCGCGACGCTCGGCTCGCCGAGCGGAACGCGCCCCGTCCGGTGCACGATCGCGAGCCCGGAGACCCCGAACCGCGCGACGACCTCGTCCGCGATCTCGCCGAGGACGCGCAGCGCGAGTGGCTCGAACGCCTCGTATTCGAGCGCCTCGACCCGGCGACCCGCGTGTCGCGCCGCCTCGACCTCCTCGCCGGGCGCCGGCGTCCCGGGCGTCGCGCGGGTCCGCCCGAGGAACCCAACGATCGCGCCGTCCTCGTCGGTCGCGACGCGGTCGGCGAGATCCTCGAGGATCGACTCGCCGAGTGGCAGCTCCGTCAGCGAGAGGAAGCGCCGGCCGGATGCACCGCCCGCCTCGCCCGCGTCCTCGCCGGAGCCACCGCTCACCGGCGGGATGCACGCGATCTCCGATCCGTCCGCCAGGCGTGTCGTCGCGTCCGCATATGCGCCGTCCACCGCGAACGTGACGTACACGCGCAGCCCGGCGAACGCCGGCGTCGACGCCGCGAGGGCCGTCCATGCATCCTCGACGGTCGACCGCGCCGGGATCTCGAGGTCGATGACTCGCGCGCCGGCGAGCTCACGCAGCCGGGCGAACAGCCGGACCCGCACCCGGATCGTCCCGCCGCCGGGAGCGCGCCGGGCGGCGCCGTCGTCCGCTTCCGGCACGGTCATCGTCCGTCGCCGAGGTAGACGGCGAGAAGCAGGCCGTCGCACATGGGGACGACGGAGCCCCGGAAGCGCGGGTCGGCGAGGATCGCCGCGTCGAACGTGCGCAGCCCCGCCGCCGCCCGGAGGTTGGATGGCGTCCCCTCCCGATACCCTTCGCGCCCCGCGACGAGCCCGCCGTAGAGCACGTTGTCGGCGACGAGGAGCGCGCCCGGAGCGAGCCTCGGGACGAGGGCCTCGACGTACGCGAGGTACTCCACCTTGACCGCATCGATGAAGGCGAGATCGAAGGGGCCGCGCAGATCGGGCCGGCCAGCCGCGAGCGCATCGAGCCCCGGCTCGTTCACGACGACGATCCGCCGATCCGGCACGCCGGCGCGGCGCCAGTACGCGCGTGCCCGCGTCGTGCGGTCCGCGTCCGGGTCGATCGTCGTGATGACGCCGTCGGGGTCCATCCCGCGGGCGAGCCACAGCGTGGAGTAGCCGATCGCCGTCCCCATCTCCACGATCCGCCGGCGTCCGTGAGCGAGGATCGAGAGGAGCCGGCCGGCGGGCCGGTCGACGATCGGGACGCCGGACTCGGCGCCTTCCGCCTCCATCGCGAGCACCACGTCGTCGGGACGCGCGGAGATCGACTCGATGAACGCGATCTCGCCCGCGTCGGGCAGGTATCCCTCGATCTGCACGAGATCCCCCCTCAGACCAGCAGGCCGACGCCGAAGAACAGCCCGGCCGCCAGGATGGTGCCGACGGCGATCGCGCCGACATCGATGTACAGGAGCCCGGTGGCCGATTCCATCGAGCGCGTGCGCGCCGTCTGGATCGCGGCCCACGACAGGGCGAGCGGGAAGAGGAGGCCCACGAGGAGGCGCATCCACACGAAGAAGGCCCACGGGCCCACGAGAGCCTCGAACGGACGGAGGCCGATGCCGGTGCCGGTCGAGAGCCACACGACGAAGAGGACGAGCTGGACGCCGACGACCAGGAGGAGGAGGCGCGACACGAGCAGGAGCGGCCCATTCGGGAGCCTGGGCGTGACGAGGTACCAGTGCCCGAGGATCATCGCGGCGAACACGCCACCGGTCGCGAGCGCGAGCGCGGTCAGCTCCACGAGAAGCGGGCCGGCCGCCGGGAACCCGCCGGCCCAGCCGTATGCGCCGATGGCGATCGCACCGAAGCCGGTCGCGAGCCCGAGAGCGGCGACGATGGCACCGATCCGCCGGCGGCGGACCACGATGCCGTAGACGAAGGCACACGCGGCGAAGGCGACGAGGAGCGCCCGGCGGGAGCCGTCGAGGCCGGGCGCCGCGACGATCGGCGCGCCGACCCCGGGGACCGGGAGCGCACCGTCCGACAGGACGGCGAGGACCGCGAACGCGCCGGCGGCGAAGGAGCTGAAGCGCAGGAAGCCGCTCGTCGCCTCCGTGCGGTATCGCGCCACGACGACGGCGGCGAACGTGCCGACCGCGAGCCCGACGAGGACCGTCCAATTGATGAACGCGAGGCTTCGCGCGATCTGCTCCGTGGGCACGGGCGGAGTGTACCGGCCGGATACGATGTGGACGCCTCGGTGGGGCGGCGGGCATCCCGACCGCCGTCCGGAGGCGCACCGGAGGTGCTCCGATGGCACTCGACCGCCAGGTCCGCATGACGTGGTTCGGCCACTCCTGCTTCGAGATCCTCACCCCGGGCGGGAAGACGGTCCTCCTGGACCCGTGGTTCGGCAACCCGCGGAGCACGCGGTCGGCCTCGTCGGTGGACCGGTGCGACGTCCTGCTCGTCACGCACGGCCACGGCGACCACATGGGCGACTCGCTCGAGATCGCCCGGCGGACGCACCCGGCGTGGCCCCAGGTCCACGAGATGAGCCTCTGGGTGGGCGCCGGTGCGAAGGCCGGTCCGCGGACCGAGGTCATCGGGATGAACAAGGGCGGGACCGTCGACGTGCGCGGGCTCCGCATCACGATGGTCCCGGCCGAGCATTCGGCGGGCAGCTGGGTCGGCGAGGACGACGGCGTGCCGCTCCACCTCGGCGAGCCGGCCGGGTTCGTCATCGAGATGGAGGATGGCTACCGCGTCTACCACGCGGGCGATACCGCGGTCTTCGGCGACATGACCCTCATCCGCGAGCTCTGGGCGCCGGACGTCGCGCTCCTGCCGATCGGCGGCCACTTCACGATGGATCCGCGGGGAGCGGCGCTCGCGGCGGAGCTGCTCGGCGTCGCGGACGTGGTCCCCATGCACTACGGCACGTTCCCGCTCCTCGCGGGGACGCCCGACCAGCTCCGAGCCGAGCTCGCGGCGCGGGGGCTCGCGGGCGTCGAGGTGCACGCGCCGGAGCCCGGCGGAGTCGTGGCGTGACGGACCCGCTCCCGGACCGGTTCCGCGCGTTCGTCGCGGAGCGCAACGGCGACACGGTCGGCCGCGGCCTCCGATCGCTCGCGATCGACGATCTGCCGCCCGGAGAGGTGATCGTCCGCGTCGCCTGGTCGGACGTGAACTACAAGGACGGCCTGGCGACGCTCGCCGGCGGCAAGGTGGCGCGGATCTCGCCGCTCGTGCCAGGGATCGACCTCGCCGGAACCGTGACGGCGAGCGACGACCCGGCGATCGCGATCGGCAGCGCGGTCATCGCCCACGGCTACGAGATCGGCGTGTCGCGGCACGGCGGGTACGCGGAGTTCGCGCGCGTGCCGGCGGGCTGGGTCGTGCCGCTGCCGTCCGGGCTCACGGTGCGGGAGGCCGCGATCGTGGGGACCGCCGGCTACACCGCCGCGTCGAGCGTCGCCGCGCTGGAGGCGCGGGGCCTGGCGCCCGGGTCCGGCCCGGTGCTCGTGACCGGCGCGTCGGGCGGTGTCGGCGGGACCGCGGTGCGGGTCCTCCTCGCGCGCGGGCACGAGGTCTGGGCGGCGACGGGCAAGCCGGGCGCCGCCGAGCGCCTCCTGGCGCTGGGCGCGGCGGGTGTCCTCGACCGCGCGGAGGTCTCCGCCGAGAGCTCGCGACCGCTCGAGGCCGAGCGCTGGGCCGGAGCGATCGACTGCGTGGGCAGCGCCACGCTCCCGTACATCCTGCGGACGCTGCGCGAGCAGGGGGCTGTCGCGGCGAGCGGCAACACGAGCGGCCCGGGGCTCGTGACGACCGTCTTCCCGTTCATCCTCCGGGGGGTCGCGCTCCTCGGGATCGACTCCGCGCACGACCCGATCGAGAAGCGGCGTGCCCTCTGGCGACGGATCGCGGCGGACCTGCGTCCGGTCGGGCTCGGCGAGGACGTGACGGAGGTGGACCTCGAGGGCCTCGAGCCCGCGCTCGACGCGATCCTCGCGGGCCGGGCCGAAGGTCGGTGGATCGTGCGCGTCGGCGGCTGACCCGGACTTCGGCGGAACCGCCGCGCGGAACGACCGGATGGCCGCGCCGCGGCCGTCAGCTCGGCTGCGCGACCACCATGATCCGCGGCTCGGTCATGTCCTCCATCGCGAAGCGGAGGCCCTCGCGACCCACGCCGGAATCCTTCACGCCGCCGTAGGGCATGTGGTCGACGCGGTACGTCGGGATGTCGTTGATGATGACGCCGCCCACGTGGAGCTCCTCGAACGCGAGCCAGCTGTGCGCGAGGTCGTTCGTGAAGACGCCGGCCTGCAGGCCGAAGCGGCTGTCGTTCACGCTCCGGATCGCCTCGTCGAACTCCGCGAAGCTCTCGACGACGACGAGCGGCGCGAACGCCTCTTCCGTGCACACCTTGGCGTCGCGCGGCGCGTCGACGATGACCGTGGGCATGAAGAACGCGCCGTGCGCCGTCCCGCCGGCGAGGACCCGGGCGCCGCTCGCGACGGCCTCCGCGACCCAGGCCGCGGTCCGTGCGACCACGTCCTCGTCGACCATGGGGCCCACGTCCGTCTGCGGATCGAGGGGGTCGCCGACCTTGAGCGTAGCCGCGCCGGCGATGAGGCGCTCGAGGAACGCCGCGCGGATCGTCTCGTGGACGAAGATCCGCTGCACGCTGATGCAGACCTGGCCGGCGTAGCCGAACGCCCCGAGGAGGGTGCGCCTCACCGCCCAGTCGAGGTCTGCGCTCGCGTCCACGATGACGCCGGCATTGCCGCCGAGCTCGAGGACGACCTTCTTCTTCCCCGCCCGGGCCTTCATCCGCCATCCCACCGCGGGGCTCCCGGTGAACGAGAGGAGCTTGAACCGATCGTCCTCGACCATCCGGTCCCCGAGCTCGCGGGTCATCGGCAGGATGCTCACCGAGCCTGCCGGCGCGCCGGCCGCATCGATGATCTCGCCGACGGTCAGCATGACGAGCGGGTCCTTGGACGGCGGCTTGAGGACGATGGGGTTACCGGTCGCGATCGCCGGCGCGACCTTGTGCGCAACCTGGTTCAATGGATGGTTGAACGGCGTGATTGCGGAAATCGCACCTTGCAGCGGTTCGCGCAGCGTGTACACCTTGCGGGCCTTGCCGTGCGGCGTCAGGTCGCACGAGAAGATCTGACCGTCA
>CAIYQJ010000199.1 GCA_903928275.1 uncultured Chloroflexota bacterium | reverse complement strand
GGCCTCCGGGAGCCGGGTCGAGCGGCGGACCCGGGTCGAGCGGCGGACCCGGGTCGAGCGGCGGACCCGGGCCGGGCGGCGGCCCCGCTGCGAGCGGCTCGTCCTCGATCACCCTGCGGCCCGATGGCTCCTGGTCCCCCGGCGTGCCGGCGGGGCCGGGGGGGCCGGCCGCGGTGCCTGCCCTGCCGCCCGGTCGCGTCGAGCGGCGCCGCCGGCGTCGGATGGCGTGGGGCGCGGCCGCGATCCTCGTCCTGGGCCTGGCCGTCGCAGGGGCGGTCGTGGCGACGGGCGCCGGCTGGATGGGCGGAGGGGGCGGCGCGCGGACGTCCGCGAGCCCGACGCCGGTCGGCGGCGCGGTCGCCCTGGCGCCGTCGTCGGCCGCCTCGCGGAGCGCGGCGGCCGGCCCCGGCGTGGCCCCGAGCGTGGCTCCGAGCGTCACGGCCATCCCCGGCCCGTTCCCGAGCGTGGCCCCGATCCCGGCCCCGACGCCGACCCCGAGGGCGACGAGCGGCGCAATCGCCGCCGCGCCCGGGAAGTGCCCATCCACGTCGGGGACGCTCATCGACCAGGACGACTTCTCCCAGGCGAACTCGGGCTGGCCGATCAACAAGGCGGGCCCGGTCCTGTCCCGTTACCAGGACGGGGCGTACCACGTCACGGTGCTGGAACCCGACCACTGGTGGGCCGCGTGGTTCCTGCCGGATGGCATGGGCTCGAAGTACGGGGTCCAGTTGCGGACATGGCCGGCCGGCGCACCCGGCGCGGGCAGCTACGGGATCTACTTCGGCGCCATCGACAAGTTCAACATGTTCGAGCTGCTCGTCCGCGGCTCGGGCGAGTACAGGCTCGCCAAGGCGGTCGACAACGAGGAGATCGACCTCGTCCCGTGGACCGCTTCGGGCAGGCTGCGGGTGGGCAGCCCGAACGTCCTCGCGGTCGCGGTCCGCGGCAAGGTCGTCACCGTCTGCATCAACGGTTCGGTCGTGACGGCCGTGAAGGACCCCGACCTGCGTGCCGGGCGCGTCGGCATGGTCGCATGGTCGGACACCAGGAACCTCGACGTCATGTTCGACGACATCACGGTGTGGGACCTCCCGTAGGATCGCGACCTCGCGGCCACACGACCGGGGGCGCGATGGGCGGGGGCGGCCGCGCCCTCATGTCGGCCGCGACCCCACGGCGGCGGCCGGCCGGGGGCGGCGCCATTGACGTGGTCGCGTGGGCCATGCACAGTCGTGCCTTCGTCGGTGCGGCCGGCTCCGCCGGTCGCCACGTCCCGAGCCAGACGGAGGGCTGCTCCATGCCTGCGTTCCATCCACGCGCCAGGGTCATGACGGCGGCGGTCGCAGCACTTGCGGTGCTGGCGCTCGGCGCCGGCTCCTCGCTCGGCGTCGCCGGCGTGGCGGCCGCGAGTCCGCCGCCCTGCGTCGGGAGCCACCTGAGTGCCCGGATCGTCGACTGGCAGGGCGCAGTCGGGAGCCGGATCGCGGACGTCCAGCTCGTCAACACCTCCTTCTCTCCGTGCTCCATCCGCAACTTCCCGCAGGTGCGGCTCGTGAACGGCCACGGGACGACCCTCATCGGCGGCCCGGCGGCATCGACGACCGGGGCCGCCCACGTCCTCGCCGCACTCGGGTTCCTCAAGACCGAGGTCGAGGACAGCAACTACTGCGGAGCGGCGCCCACCAAGCCGTCGACGCTCGAATTCGTCCTGCCGGGATCCCAGGGCCGGGTGGTCGCGATCCCCGTCAGCGCGACCGACGACACGGGGGTCCCGCCGTGCTTCGGCACCCCCGGATCGGCGGGACACATCTCCATGCACGCCTGGCACGCGTGATCGGCCGATCCTGAGTCGCGGTCAGGCCGTCCGCCGGAGTCCGTCCGGCGGCACGGTTCGTGCACCTGCCGGCGCGCTCCCGTCCGGCCCGTACGCCGGCGATTCCCGTCGCCACCGGGACGCGACGTGGGCTCGCCGCCGGGCGGTCTCGCCCAGACCCGACGGAGCCGCATCGCGGGTCGCCGACAGGGTTAGGCTGCTGGGTGGCAGCCGCGAGGCCGGACCCCGATCCGGGCTGGGCCGAATGCTCCGGTGGAGGTGACGCGATGACGACCGAGACGCCGCCGGCTGGGACGCCGCCGGAGGACCAGCCTGCACCCGAGACCGCCGCTGACGGGTCGTCCGCGCCGGTCGACCTGGCCCCGGCACCGGACGTGCCCGCCCAGCCGATCCCTGCGCCGGACGTGCCCGCCCAGCCGATCCCTGCGCCGGACGTGCCCGCCCAGCCGATCCCTGCGCCGGACGTGCCTTCGGCCGACGCCGCCCCGGCATCTGACGTTCCTGCCGCAGCGCCGTCCCCCACGAGGCGCAGGCGCGATCGCGTGCTGGGCACCGTGGGCCAGGTCTTCGGCATCGTCGGGATCGTCGTCTGCCTCGTGCTCGTCGTCGGCGCGGTCGTCGGGCGCGAATGGGCGGTCGGCACCGTGGACGACGTGTCCGCGGCCGTCGATGCGCAGATCGCGAAGGCCGACCCGCTCCTGACGCAGGCGTCGGCCACGGTCGGGGAGATCTCGGGACGGGTGAGCACCGTCGGGGACGTCGCCGCCGGCGTGGCCGCGGATCCCAGCCCCGGTGGCGCGGTCGCCGACTCCCTCCGCACCGTGCTCGCAACCGTGTCGGACCGGTACCAGGCCCTGCGCACGAACTATGGCGACGTTCGCGAGGCGGTCGTGTCCATGGTCGACCGGCTGCAGACGCTCGGTCGCATCGTGCCCGGCGTCTCGATCCCGCAGGGGCCCGTCGATGCCCTCGCGGCGCTCGACACCCGCCTCCAGGCGTTCGACGCGAAGGTCACCGGCCTCATCACGATCGATCCGGGCCAGGGCCCGGTGAACAAGGCCGCGGCGGCGATCGCCCAGGCGGCCAGCGACGTCAACACGAAGCTCACCGATCTCCAGGGAGGGATCGGCGACGTCCAGCAGCGGGTCTCGACGCTGCGCACCAGGATCTCCGACGCGGCCGGCACGATGAAGATGGGGATCACCCTGGGGGAGATCGGGTCGATCCTCGTGTTCCTCTACCTCGCGCTGCTCAACTGGGTGCTCTTCCGGCACTCCGGGGAGATCCGGAGGAGGACCTCGGCAGGCTGAGGTGCCCGCAAGGGGCACGATGATGGACGCCGCGATGGGCCGTACCGCACGAGGGAGGTGGATCTCATGATGGCGATCTTCGGCGCGATCCTGCCGCGCTTCGTCCTTCTCGTCGGGTGGGCGAACGACTCGAAGGCCTGGGAGTCCGTGTTCAGCGCCCCGGTGTGGTTCCTCGTCGGGTTCCTCTTCCTGCCGTGGACGACACTGATCTACGGGTTGGTCCAGCAGAACGGGATGAGCCTCCTCAACTGGATCTTCGTCGGGTGCGCACTCCTCATCGATCTCGGGACCTATGGCGTGGGCGTGTTCGCGACCCGGAAGCAGGTCTCCAACTACCGCGGCATGTAGGCGCCCGGCACGTTCGGACGAGGCGGTGGCGGACCCGGACCGTCATCGGGGACGAAGCGCGACCCCCGCGTCGCCGCTCGCGGTGGGCGGCGGCAGTGGGCAGCGGTAGTAGGCGGCGGCAGTGGCTCGCCAGGTGAGTGGCCGGCCGGGTGCCGGCCGGGTGCCGATCGGTCGACCTCGTGCCGTGATCTACGGCCGCTGCTCCGGCGCCGGCCGTGATGCTACCGGCGGCGGATCATCGGAGCCACCTCGACTACCGCCGGCTCCATCGACGGCCCTGCTGGAAGAGCAGGAGGTTGAGCCCCGCGACGAAGAACGCCACGGCCGTTGCGGCCACTGCTCCGAGCGTGAGCGCGCGCCCGGTCCGACGGTCGGCCTCCGCGACGCGGTCACGGCTCTCATGGAGCCACGCTTCGACCTCGGCCACGAGCTCACCGATGACGGCGATGTGCTCCTCGGCGCCGGCCGCACGCGCGGCCACGGTGGCCGCGACGCCGGGCTGGGCGAGGTCCGCAGGACCCATCTGGCCCAGGGTCGTCATCGCGGTCTCGATCTCCAGCATCCGAGCGTCGATCGCCTGGAGCCGGTCCGTGACGACGGTGGTGATGGACAGGACCGGGACGGCTCGGCCCATGCTCTGGAGAGCGTCGCCGACGGCGAGCGCACGTTCCCGGAGTCCCGCATACACGGTACTCAGGGTGCCGTACGGCCCCTTGAGGAACTCGTCGATCGCGGCCGCCAGGCCGGCCGCCGCCTCGTCGGTGACCGGTCCCGCAGCCAGCTGGTCGGCCCTGGCGTGGATGACGCCGATGGAGGATGACGCCTCGCCGAGCCAGTCCGCCGCGGAGTCGGTCACGGCGATCGCGATCCCGAGCCCGGTGTCCGGGACCGCGAGAAGGTCGCTGGCGCGCGCCCGGAGGTTGGATCGGAGCACCCAGGCGAGGGGTGCGAGCCCGTTGCAGATGACGACACCGATGATCCCCACCGCGGAGACCAGCCAACCGAGGATGCGCATGCTTCACCGCCGCTACAGGAGCACAGGATAGGTCCCGGCACCGCGTACGGCGACGGTGCCTCGGAGCGGCACCCCACACGCCTCATCTCGCACGAGGCGCTCCCTCGCGGGTCGGCGTCTTCGACACCACCGCCCAGGATGTCCTCGACGGGAAAGGCCACGGTCCGGCTCACGGAGGAGGCCAGGCCCTCCGACCGCGCTGGTGGCCTCGCGCGAACAGCGCGGCGAGCGGCGCTCAGTCGGTCGGCGTGCGGCGCGCCAGGGCCAGGCCGGGGAACGGCTCCAGCAGGCCGATCTCGATCGCCCGCTCGACCGCCTCGCTGCGACTCGATACCTGGAGCTTGCCATAGACGGACATGGCCTGCGTCTTGACCGTGTGTCGCGAGAGGTGCCAGCGCTCGCTGATCTCCTGGAACGAGAGGTGCGTCGAGAGGACCGGGAGCAGCCGAAGCTCGGCAGCCGTCAGGCTGGATGGTCCTGCCCTGGTGTCGGCGGCGTCGTGAAGGCGCCGGCGCATCTTCGTGAGGTCGGACGCCAGGAGCCCGAGGGCCGGGCGCCGGCGGGCGATCTCCTCCGCCTGGCGGACGACGCTGCTGGCTCCTGCGACATCGGAGACCGCGAGATAGGCGCGCCCGAGCTCCAACAGGGCATCGACGGCGACCCAGGGTGCCGCGTGGGAGGCGAGCGGGCGGAGGAGCTGGGCGCGGACGAGCTCTTCGCGCCCGCGGCCGAGATCGCCGTGGTGGATCGCGACGCGCGCGGCGGCGACCCGGACCAGAAGGGACGGGAGGATGTCGCCGTACCGAGATCGCCGGACGATGACGTCGCTCTCCCGCGTGAACGCGTCGGCCGCGGCCCAGTCGCCACGGGCCATCGCGAGGCTCGCCCGACCCGCCAGGGCAGCGGCGGCCGTGCCGCCCGAAGGCCCGGCCGCATCCACCGAGTCGGCGAACGCAGCGTCGGCCGCCGCCGTTGCCCCGTTGATCCGGTGCGCCGACCCGAGCAGCCAGAGCGCGTTCGCCCGCCATGGGCTGCCAGGCGGTACCGTCGAGGCGGCGAGCATCGCGTTCGTGAGCATGTCCTCCGGGCCGCGCCGGGCCATCATCACCCGAAGCATCGCCCGCTGCGATTCGAACGAGGCGGAGCCGTCGCCGGGGGCCCCGGAGAACGTCGACCGCTCGGCGATGTCCGCCATGCGGTCCGCCGCCTCAGGCCGGCCGCCGAGGATGTTGATCCAGCTCGCGATGACCGCGAGCGGAGGCCGTCGCTCGAAGACGGCGTCGTCGAACCGCTGCAGCCACCGATCGAGCGTGTCGCCGTGGCCGCCGTACAGGGTCGGCAGCGCAGCGGCCGTCACGATGTCGGCGGCAGCGTCGATGTCGCCGCTCCGCATCGCGTGCTCGACGGCCTGGGCGATCTCGCCGGCAGCCGCGAACCAGGACGCCGCGCGGCGATGGAGCTCGCGCGTCGCCCCGGGCTCGCGTCGCTCGAGCTCCGCCTCGAGGTAGTCGCGCAGCAGTCGGTGGTAGCGGTAGGAGACGTCCGTGCCTGCGACCGCGGCGATGAGCTGGTTCGCTCGCGCGAGCGACCGGAGCCGCTCCGCCGCTCCCGGCAGCCCGGCGACCGCCTCGGCCACCGGCGGATCGACGACCTCGAGGACCGACGTCCGCGTGAGGAACGTCACGTCCTCCTCGTCGAGGTCCGGTCGGAGCTCCGAGCCGAGGTACTCGGCGATGTAGCCGTGGCGACCCGAGACGTCGACGAGTGCGCCCGCGGCCCGGCCGTCGTCCACGTGCGCGAGCGTCGCGAGGTAGATGCCGGCCGCCCAGCCCTCGGCACGCTCGGTGAGGACCCGCGCGGCGTCAGGGGTCAGCGGATGGCCCACGGCGGCGGCGAGCGCCGTCGTCTCGTGCGGATCGAGGGCCAGGCCGCTCCGCCGGATCTCGAGCAGGTCCCGCTCGGCGCGGAATCGCGCGAAGGGCAGGTCCGGTTCCGTGCGGGCAGCGATCACGACCTGGAACCCGCGCGGCAGGTGATCGAGGAGCGCAGCCAGGGCATCGAGGCACGTGCGGTCGACGAGCCGATGCGCGTCGTCGAGGACGAGCACCCCCGGCCGTCCGAGGTCGTGCAGCGCCGCCGAGAGACGGGGCACTGCGGTCGCGCGGCTCCGTGGCGCGGGCGCGACGAGCGCGGACCGGATCGCGCCGTCGATCGGGGCGATCCGATCGATCGCCGCGGCGAGGTAGGTGACGAGGACGCTCGGGTCGTTGTCGAGGTCGTCGAGCGTGAGCCACGCGACAGGTCGATCCTCCCGCGCGGCCCACTCCGCGAGGAGCAGCGTCTTGCCGTAGCCCGGTGGCCCGATGATCGAGACGACCGCCGGGCGCGGCTCTGCGGTCAGCAGGCGCAGGAGCCTCTCCCGCGTGACCGTCCCGGGACGCGGCGCCGGCGGGTGCAGCTTGGCTTCGACGAGCGGGAACGACGGGCGGAAGCGCTGACGCGCGTGGGCGCCGAGCCGAGCGTGGGACGTGCTCCGTACCGGACGGCTCTCTACGGTCGTGGTGGCCCCCCTCCTCGATCCCCGCAGTAGCGACTTGCCAGGTCACCCTACCACGCGGCCCCGGAACGGGTCGTCGTGTGGGGCCCCGCCGCAGGCACGGGCGTCGCCGCGCTACTCCTTTCGCGTCGCGCGCGCGGCCGGGTCGCACCCGTCGTGCTCGAGCCCCTGGAGGGCGGCCTCGACGTCGTAGCCGGCGGCCAGTGCGATCCGCGGGGCGGCCGAGATGACCCGGGCGGACCCGACGGTCCCGGCGACCGCCAGGAGCACCGCGAGCAGGTGGTCGAGCCCGGCGCCGGCCCGGTCCGCGTCGTCGACCGCCGTCCGGTACGACGCCGGCGAGCCGTCGAGCGCGATGAGTGCGCCGACCCGGATGAGTGCTTCTGTGAGTGCGTCGAGCTGTGCGGAATCGCCGGTGCGGCCGTAGTGGTCGATGATCGCGGCGAGCGCGCCGGGCTCGCCGATCGTCGGGCGACGAAACGTCTCTTCCACGTACCGCACGGACATCCCGCCCACCTCGTGGACCCGACGCTGCATCCGGGTCGGGGCACCCACGCTCATCCGACCTGTCCGCCGCGGACTCCGCATCACCTTCACAGGATGATGTCGGGCGCAGTCGCAGGCGTTTGACTGGTCCGTGAGACTTGGGGGGCATGCGAGCCCGCCGCACCCACGACGCTCCCGGTGAGCCCGCGGAGCCCAGCCACGCGTCGGCGTTCCGACATGGAGGACAGATGAGACTCGGACCTCTCGAATACACGGTGATCGGCTTCGACAAGCCGACCTTCGACGGGTCGATCGCCGAGGAGATCGGCAAGGTCGTCGAGAAGCGGATCATCCGGCTCGTCGACGTCGTCTTCGTCGAGAAGGACGCCGCGGGCGCGGTGACGATCGTCGAGATCGACAACGTCCGCGACCCGCGCTTCGCGAAGTTCGCGCCCCTGCTCAAGGACCGGATGGGGTTCCTCCCGCCGGAGGATGTCCTCGCGCTCGCCGAGGGCCTGCCGGCCGATTCGGCGGCGCTCATCCTCCTCTTCGAGCATCGCTGGGCGGAGCACATCAAGGTCGCGATCGCCGAGGCCGGCGGCTTCCTCGTCGCCCGCGAGACGATCGCGCCCGAGGCGCTCGAGATGCTCAACGCCGAGGTCGAGGCGATCGAGGAGCTCGAGGAAGCCGAGGCATAGGCCCGGGCGCCGTCACCCACCCACCACCGCGATCGAAGGGAGCACTCACCGATGATGATGCGACGACGACGTGGCCCGAGCCTCCTCGGCGTTGCCGCCGTGGCGGGCACCGCCGCCTACGTCGGGAACAAGTCCGCCCAGAAGGGCGCCGCACAGCAGCAGCAGGCGCAGCAGGCGCAGGCGAACGAGCAGGCGCAGAACCAGGCGCTCGCCGATCTCGAGGCCCAGAACGCCGCCCTCGCGGCGCAGCAGCAGACGCTCCTCGCGCAGCAGCAGGCGGCCGCCGCGCCGGCCGCGGCCCCCGCCGCCCCGGCCCAGTCGGACATGATGGTCCAGCTCAAGCAGTTCGCCGACCTCCACGCCGCGGGCGTCCTCACCGACGAGGAGTTCGCGGCCGCCAAGGCGAAGGTCCTCGCCGGGGGCTGAGGCCCGCGC
>CAIYQJ010000198.1 GCA_903928275.1 uncultured Chloroflexota bacterium | reverse complement strand
CGCCCAGGGCCAGCGCGGTGAGGGCGTCCATCCCGCGGCGGATCCCGCTGTCGAAGAGGACCGGCACCCGGCCCCGAACGGCTGCCACCACGTCCGGGAGCGCGTCGATGGACGCCACGGAGCGGTCGAGCTGCCGGCCGCCGTGGTTGGACACCCAGACGCCGGCGGCGCCCGCCTCGATGACCGCATCCGCGTCGTCGCCGCGGAGCACGCCCTTCACGATGACCGGGAGCCGCGACTCGCGGACCAGCCGCGCGAGGTCCTCCGGCGTCAGCGCCTCCTTGAGGTACTCCCGCGCATACAGCTGCGGGCCTTCGTCGTCGGAGACCTCGCCGGGCGCGGCCCCGGACGGCCGTCGCACGAGGTTCAGGTACCGCACGCCCGGCGGCAGCGTGAGCCCCACTCGGTGATCGCGCTCCCGCCTGCCGAGCGGCGCCGCGTCCACGGTCATGACGAGCGCCTCGTAGCCGGCGGCCTCCGCTCGGCGGACGAGCGACATCGTCCAGTCGACGTCCGGCGTCACGTACAGCTGGAACCAGCGCGGGCCGCCGACCGCCGCGACCTCCTCGATCGTCGCGCTCGCGACCGTGGAGAGGGTGAACGTCATGCCGCGGTCCGCACACGCGCGCGCCGCGGCCACCTCGCCGTCGGGGCAGGCGAGGCGCTGGAGCCCCATGGGGGCCGTCCCGAACGGCGTTGGCCACCGGCGACCCAGCACCTCCACGGACAGGTCCCGCTCCGCCACGTCCACGAGCACGCGCGGCCGGAACCTCCACCGCCCGAAGGCCGCGACGTTGTCCGCGAGCGTGGACTCGTCCCACGCGCCGCCGTTGTAGTAGGCGGCCGCGCCCGGCGAGAGGACGGTCTCCGCGATCCGCTCAACGTCGTGGACGTTGAGAACCACCTCGCCGCCGTGGACCGATGCCGCCGGGCCCAGCCCGAGGATCGCGTCGTCGTCGCGGGCCGCGGAGGGCGCGGCGGCGTCGGCGCCGAGGCCCTCGACGCCGGGGCCGCCGAGGTCCACGTCGTCCCGGCCGCCGAGGTCCACGTCGCCGCTGGCTCCGCGGGCCGTGTCGCCCCCGCCGATCCGCCCGCCCGCCATCAGCCGAGGCCCCGGAGGCGCAGCGCGTTCGCGTGCGCCGGGAACCCCTCGTGGTCGGCGAGCCTCAGGGTGGCCGGCGCGAGCTCGCGCAGCGCAGCCTCGTCGAGCTTCGAGATCGCGATCGGCACGGTGAACGTCCGCGCCGTGACGCCGCCGGTCACCTGGGCGAACCCGCCGGTCGGAAGCGTCGCCGGGACCCCGATGACGAAGTTCGTCTCGCTGATCGTCGTGTGCTGGCCCAGGAGCGCCTCGCCGCCGTACACCAGGCCGGCCAGCGTTGCCTCCGGGTCCGCGGTCGCGAGCTGGATGTGCTCGACCGCGTAGACGTTCGCGAACGCGATCGCCTCGGCCATCGAGTCGAAGACGAAGGCGCCGCCCCACACGCCGAGCGCGCTCCGGGCGGCCTTCGCGCGCGGCTCCGGCAGGAGCTCGATCATCTGCGCCGCCTCCGCGTCCACCGCCTCGGCGAGCGCGAGCGAATCGGTGAGCAGGAGCGCGGCCGAATCCTCGCCGTGCTCCGCCTCGTTCAGGAGGTCGAGGGCCACCCGGTACGGGTCCGCGCTCGCATCCGCCACCACGACGCTCTCCGACGGCCCCGAGATCATGCTCGTGAGCACGCCGTACCCCTGGGCGATGATCTGCGCCATCGTCACCGCCGGGCTGCCCGGGCCCACGACCCTGCGCACCCGCGAGATCGTCTGCGTGCCGAGCACGATCGCCGCGATCCCCGCCGGCCCGTTGGCGCGGTAGACGCGTCGGAGGCCCAGCTCGTGCGCCGTCGCGAGCGTCGCCACGTCCACGTCCGACGTGCCCGGGACCGGCGGCACGACGACCGCGATGTCCGGCACGCCGGCGACCACCGCCGGCGTCCCGATCTGGACGAGGACGGACGGGTACGACGCTTTGCCACACGGGACGAACAGCCCGACGGACGGGATCGGCGAGAACTTCTCCCCGACGACCACGCCCGGTCGGATCTCGGCGCGCCAGCCGCCGGCGGTGGCCGCGAGCTGTGCCTCGGAGAAGGCGCGCACGTTCGCGATCGCGACGCGGATCGCGTCGAGGAGCGCGGGATCGATCGCAGCGTGGGCCGCCGCCAGCTCCTCGGCAGTGACGCGAAGCCGATCCGGCGGGATGTCGGCCTTGTCGAAGCGAGCCGTGGCCTCGGAGACGGCCGCGTCCCCGCGCGCGGCGACCTCGTCGTAGATCGCCTGGATGCTCGACCGAAGGGCGGGATCGAAGATCCGCTCGTTGGAGCGGGCGAGGATCCGGCGCTGCTCCGCCTCGGAGAGCTCGGGCCAGCGTCGAAGCGCGAGGAGCTGCATGGGTGGGTGGGCCTCCGGGTATCGGCGTGCGGGAGGCCCGATTCTAGCGGTGGCGACGCTGGTCCGAGTGAGCCGTGTCTCGAGTGAGTCGCGCGTCAGGCGACCGCCGGCTTCGGCTCGCCCGGCCCGGGCTCGGGTCGGGGCACCCGCGCGGTCCCGGATCCGCGCGATGGATCGCCCTGCGTGGGCACGATCGTGGGCGACGCAGCGACGGACGCCGTCGTGGCGACCCGGTTCCGGCCGCCCTCCTTCGCCGCGTACAGCATGCGGTCGGCCGCCTTCACGAGCATCGTGCGGTCGGTTCCGTCCCCGGGTGCCGCCGCCACGCCCACGCTCACGGTGATCCGGGCCGTCTCGCCGGGGCGGACGGTGATGATCGTGTCTTCGATCGCGCGGCGGATCCGCTCCGCGACATCCGCGGCGCCCAGCGCGTCGACCTTCGGCAGGTAGACGACGAACTCCTCGCCCCCGTAGCGGGCGGCGATATCAGCGTCGCGGACCTGGCCCCGGAGGACGGCCGCCAGGACCCGCAGTGCCTCGTCTCCGGCGGCATGGCCGAACCGGTCGTTGAAGTCCTTGAAATGGTCCACGTCGAGCATGAGCATGCCGCTCGACTCGCCGATGGGCGCATCGTGCATCGCGCTCTCCACCACGTCGTCGAACGCGCGGCTGTTGAGGAGCCCGGTGCGCGCGTCCGTGT
>CAIYQJ010000197.1 GCA_903928275.1 uncultured Chloroflexota bacterium | reverse complement strand
CATGCGCTTCTCGAGGGGATGCTCATCGGCGGCTACGTCACCGGCGCGGCGAAGGGGATCATCTACGTCCGCGCCGAGTACCCGCTCGCGGTCCTGCGCCTGGAACGCGCGATCGAGCAGGCCCGTGCCTACGGGGTCCTCGGAGACAACGTGCTCGGGCGCGGCTTCTCCTTCGACATCGAGACGGTCGAAGGCGCTGGCGCCTTCGTCTGCGGCGAGGAGACGGCGCTCATCGCCTCGCTGGAGGGCCGATCCGGCCGACCGCGGACGCGTCCGCCCTTCCCGGCCCAGAAGGGCCTGTACGGCAAGCCGACCAATATCAACAACGTCGAGACCTGGTACAACATCGCGCCGATCGTCTCCAAGGGGCCGGCCTGGTTCACCGAGACCGGCAGCGTCAAGAGCCCGGGTACCAAGGTCTTCTCGCTCGTCGGGAAGGTGCGGAACACCGGCCTGGTGGAGATGCCGCTCGGCACGCCGCTCGCCACGTTCATCTACGACATCGGCGAAGGCGGCACGAACGGCCGCGACATCAAGGCCGTGCAGACCGGCGGCCCGTCGGGAGGCTGCATCCCGGCGGAGATGTTCGACACGCCGGTCGACTACGAGACGCTGGCGCAGCTCGGCTCGATCATGGGCTCGGGCGGCATGGTCGTCATGGACGCAGACAACTGCATGGTCGACGTCGCTCGCTACTTCATCGAGTTCACGCACGCGGAGAGCTGCGGCAAGTGCGTCCCCTGCCGAGTCGGCCTGGACCAGGCGCTGCGGATCCTCAACCGGTGCACGCTCGGCAAGGCCACCCACGAGGACCTCGACGCACTCGACGAGCTGTGCCGCATGGTCCGGGACACATCGTTGTGCGGCCTCGGCCAGAGCGCGCCCAACCCCGTGCTCACCACCCTCCGCCACTTCCGCCACGAGTTCGACGACCACATCGTGGCCAAGCGCTGTCGGGCCGGTGTCTGCGAGGATCTCGCGCTCTCGCCCTGCGAGAACTCCTGTCCTCTGCACATGAACATCCCGCGCTTCCTCCAGCTCTACAAGGAGGGGCGGATCGACGACGCATTCCTGTCGGTGATCTTCGACAACCCCCTTCCCGCCTCGACGGGGCGCGTCTGCCAGCACCCCTGCGACGATCGCTGTCGCCGCGCCGCGGTGGACGAGCCGGTGAACATGCGCGACGTGCACCGCCTCATCGCCGACGAGGTGCTGCTCTCCGACCGGTTCGACGTCATGGTCGGCCGGGTTCTCGAGCGCAAGCTCGAGCCGACCGGGCGCGAGGTCGCGATCGTCGGCGCCGGCCCGACTGGTCTCGCGTGCGCGTTCTACCTGGCGCTCTTCGGCCACAGCGTGACCGTCTACGACTCGCGCCCCGCGGCCGGCGGCATGCTGCGCTACGCCCTGCCGGAGTACCGGCTGCCGAAGGCGGTCCTCGACAGGGAGATCGAGCTCATCGAGCGCCTGGGCGTGAAGTTCCAGTTCAACGTCAACGTCGGCGAAGACGTCACGCTCAACGAGGTGGCGCACCAGTACGACGCCGTCTTCCTCGCGATCGGCACCTGGAAGGAGGCCTGGGTCTACCTCCCCGGCACCGAGCTCGCGGGCGTCATCCCGGCACTGCCGTTCCTGGAGGCCGTCGCGCGCGACGGGCAGGTCGCGGTCGGGGCGAGCGTGGTCGTCATCGGCGGCGGCAACGCCGCCATCGACTCCGCGCGGACAGCGCGCCGGCTGGGCGCCGACGTGACGGTGGTCTACCGACGCGAGCGGAAGGACATGCCGGCGATCCCGGAGGAGATCGAGGCCGCCGAGCACGAGGGCGCCAGGATCGCCTACCTCGCCGCCCCGCATCGCATCGTGGGCGACAAGAACGGCCAGGTGCGCGCGATCGAGGTCGTGAGGACGAAGCCCGGCGAGTTCGACACCTCGGGCCGGCGCCGGCCGGTGCTGACGGATGAAGTGATCCGATTCGAGTGCGACACGGTGATCCTCGCGGTCGGCGAGAAGGTCGATCCCGACTTCCTCAGGGCCTCGGGCCTGAAGGTGCACGAGACCGACAACGGCACGATCGAGGTCGATCGCTACTCGCTCGAGACCAGCCGCGAACGCTTCTATGCGGGTGGCGACCTCATCACCGGTGCCTCCAACGTCTCGAACGCCATGGGATACGGCAAGAAGGCCGCCCGCAACATCGACAAGCGCCTCATGGGGCGGAAGCGTTTCGCGGGCCTGTTCCCCTCGTTCGAGTACGCGATGGAGCCGCCCGAGACGCAGAGCGAGGGGGGTCGCAACGTGCCCGCCGAGATGCCCGCCCCCGAACGGGTGCTTTCGTACCGGGAGGTCTCACTCGGCCTCACGCCGGTCGCGGCCATGCGGGAGACAGCCCGCTGCCTGCGCTGCGACATCCGCGGCGTCGAGCGATAGGGAGGACGGGACGTGACCGAGAAGGTGAAGGTCCGCATCGACGGCGAGGTGATCGCGGCCACCGCCGGCCAGACGATCCTCGAGGTCGCGCGCGCCAGCAACACCTACATCCCGGCCCTCTGCTACATGGAGGGCCTCAGCGCGGTCGGCGCCTGCCGCCTGTGCATGGTGGAGATCTCGGGCGTCGGGCGGCTGCAGCCCGCCTGCACTACCCCGGTGCAGGAGGGCCTGGCGGTCGTCACGAGCTCGCCGCAGCTCCAGGCCTACCGCAAGATCGCGCTCGAGCTCCTGTTCGCGGAGCGCAACCACATCTGCGCCGTGTGCGTCTCCTCGGGGCACTGCGAGCTGCAGACCCTGGCGCAGGACCACGGGGTGAAGTACGTTCGCTACCCGTACAGCTTCCCGCGACTGCCGATCGACGTCTCGCACCCGCGCTACGTGCTCGATCACAACCGCTGCATCCTGTGCTCGCGCTGCGTCCGCGCCTGCGCCGAGATCGAGGGCGCGCACGTGTGGGACGTGGCCGGCCGTGGCACCCAGTCGATGCTCGTCTCCGAGATGAAGCGGCCGTGGGGCGAGGCCACGTCCTGCACCAGCTGCGGCAAGTGCGTCCAGGCCTGTCCGACCGGCGCGATGGCCGAGAAGGGCTGGGGAGTGGAGGAGATGACGAAGCACAGGACCACCGTCAGCCGGCTCACCTCCATGCGGGAGGGCAGCTGATGGACCGGGTGAAGATCGGTACCTGCTGGCTCGACGGGTGCTCGGGCTGCCACATGTCGCTGCTCGACATCGACGAGGGCATCGTCGCGGTGCTGCGGAAGGCCGACATCGTGTTCGGCCCGCTCGTCGATGCACAGGAATGGCCCGAAGGGGTCGACGTGGCCGTCATCGAGGGCGCGGTCAGCAGCCAGGCCGATCTCGCGCTCGCCCAGACCGCCCGTGCGCGCAGCCGGATCGTAGTCGCGCTCGGCGACTGCGCGGTGACGGGCAACGTCCCATCGATGCGGAACGGCATCCCTGTCCGCAGCCTGCTCGAGCGCGTCTACGTCGAGGGCGCCAGCGCACAGCCGGGCGTGCCCACCGACGGCGTGCCCGCGCTGCTCAAGCATGCGCAGCCGCTGCACGAGTCGATCAAGGTCGACGTGCACGTCCCGGGTTGCCCGCCCAAGCCCAACGCGATCCTGCTGGTGCTGAGCGAGTTGCTCGAGGGCCGGACGCCGGATCCCGGTTCGAAGCTGCGGTTCGGGTAGCGCGCGACATGGCGACGAGGAAGACGACGTCGGAGCAGGCGGGGCGCGCGTCGCGTGCTCCGATGGGCCACGAGCCGGCCGCGGAGGCGCCCGCGGCGCAAGAGGCGGGGGCCAGGAGACCAGCCATGACCAGGATCACGATCGACCATGTGACGCGGATCGAGGGCCACGGCAGGATCACGATCCAGCTCGACGACATGGGGAAGGTGTGCGACGCGCGCTTCCACGTCACCCAGATCCGCGGCTTCGAGAAGTTCACCGAGGGGCGGCCGTACTACGAGATGCCGTCCATCACGTCGCGCATCTGCGGGATCTGCCCGGTAAGCCACCTGCTCGCATCGGTGAAGGCCTGCGACGAGATCATGGCCGTGCGCGTCCCGAGCGCGGCCGCGAAGCTGCGCGAGCTGCTGCACTGCGCGCAGATCGTGCAGTCGCACGCGCTCTCGTTCTTCCACCTGTCGGCGCCCGACCTGTTGCTCGGCATGGACGCCGATCCCGCCCGACGCAACATCGCCGGACTGCTCGAGGAGCACCCCGACGCCCTGCGCGACGGGATCGCGCTCCGCAAGTTCGGCCAGCAGACGATCGAGCGACTCGCCCGGGAGCGCGTCCATCCCTCGTGGACGGTACCCGGCGGCGTCAACGCCCCGCTCGACCCGCAGGCGCGGGAGAAGACGCTCGCCGAGCTGCCGGCGGCCGCGGCGGTCGTGCAGCGCACGCTCGCGATGTGGAAGAAGACGGTCGACGGCTTCCCGAACGAGATCGACGCCTTCTCGAACTTCCCCACGATGTACCTCGGCCTCGTCGGCCCCGACGGCGCGCTGCGGCTCTACGACGGAAACCTGCGATTCGTCGGCTCCGATGGCGCGATCGTGGCGGACCAGATCCGGCCCCAGGACTATGCGAGCTACATCGGCGAGGCGTCGCTCCCGGACTCGTATCTGAAGGCGCCCTACTATCGGCCCGCTGGCTACCCCGACGGGATCTACCGGGTCGGCCCACTGGCGCGCCTCAACGTCGCGGACCGCTGTGGAACGCCGGACGCCGACGCGGAGCTCGCGGAGTTCCGCGAGCGATACGGTCGGATCGTCCAGAGCGGCTTCCATTACCACTACGCGCGGCTGATCGAGGCCACCTACGCCCTGGAGCGCATGCAGCAGCTGCTCGACGATCCGGCCATCCTCGACACCAAGGTCCGCGCTCACGCGGGCGTCAACAGCTCCGAGGGCATCGGGGTCATCGAAGCCCCGCGCGGCACCCTCATCCACCACTACAGGGTGGACGACAACGGCGCCATCACGTGGGCCAACCTCATCGTCGCGACCGGACACAACAACCTGGCCATCGGCCGCGGCGTGCTGCAGGTCGCCCAGCGCTTCGTCGATGGCAACAAGATCCAGGAAGGCGCCCTCAACCGCGTCTCCGCGCTGGTTCGCGCCTATGACCCTTGCCTCAGCTGCTCCACGCACGCCCTGGGGCTGGTGCCCCTGGTCCTGGAGTTGCGCGGTCCCGACGGTCAGGTGCTCGACGAGCTGGCAACACCGTAGGTCCGGCCCGCGTCCCACCCCGGGCAGCACCTTCGGGCTGGCTCCGCTCGCACACTGCGCCGTATCATCACGATGAGCCTCGTCGAGGCTGTCTACACAGAGGTGTCGCGATGCGTTCCCGCCTGTCGGTCGTCGCGCTCGCGGCGGCCATCCTCGTGGTCGGCTGCTCGCCGAGCAGCACCCCCACGCCGACGGCATCGGCGACCGAGTCGGCGCCCCCGGTGACCGTCCCGACCGACTCGCCCGTTGGTCTCGCATCCCCCACCCCGGCGGTGGTCGCCACGCCCGCGCCGCCGTCCGCGGCTGACGTCGTCGCCCTCGCTGCCCTGTACAAGCAGATCACAGCGGACATGAAGACGAAGGTGAGCGCCGGGCTCGCGCAGGCAGCGGCCGCCAAGACGAAGGCCGCGGCCGCGAAGGCCTACCTCGGCGTCGCGTCGAGCATCCGGCGTATGTCCGCCGAGCTCCGGGCCGTCACGTGGCCCGCGGCCGTCCAGGCGGACATCGCGACGGCCCTCGCCGACCGGGCGACGCTCGCGGGGCTCTACGCGAAGATCGGGCAGGGCACGACGACGCTCGCCGCGAACAAGGCGCGGATCGCCAAGCTCGATGCCGCGATCGCCGCCCTCGACAAGAAGATCGCAGGGCTCTTCGCTCAGCCCTGACCTCGGCGGCACGGCCCGCGAGGCGCCGCGCTGCTCGGGGCCTGCGCAGGTGGGCCGGAGCCGGATCGTACAGGCAGGACCCACCGGCCCCGGGGACGCCGCGGCGCCACGCCGTCGGGCGCCGTACCATGCACCCCGTCGACCGTCTCCCCTGACCTTCGGGGGCGACCGGGTGGAACCGCCGCCGCGTGATGGTGGGAAGACCGGTCTCGGGCGCCCAGGTCCAGGGCGTGGAGCAGCCGCCTCGCCCGTCGCGCTTCCTCGAGCCACTGATCGGGAGCCATTGCCGCGTGAGCATCCAGACACCGACCTCGCCGGAGCGGGGCGACTTCATCCGCGAGATCGTGGCCGCCGACGTGCGCGCCGGACGGACGGAGACGGTCGTCACGCGCTTCCCACCTGAGCCTAACGGCTATCTGCACATCGGCCACGCGAAGTCGATCTGCCTGAACTTCGGCATCGCGAACGAGTTCGGCGGCCGGTGCCACCTGCGCTTCGACGACACGAACCCGGAGAAGGAAGAGCAGGAGTTCATCGACGCCATCGAGGCGGACGTGCGCTGGCTGGGGTTCGACTGGGGCGAGCACCTCCACTTCGCGTCGGACTACTTCGAGCAGCTCTACGCGTGGGCGGTCGACCTGGTCAGGGCAGGCCTGGCCTATGTCGACGACCTGTCGGCCGACGAGATCCGGGAGCACCGCGGCACGCTGACGGAGCCCGGCATGAACAGCCCCTGGCGGGAGCGACCGATCGAGGAGAGCCTGGATCTCTTCGCACGGATGCGGGCCGGCGAGTTCCCCAACGGGACGCGGGTGTTGCGCGCCCGGATCGACATGGCCGCCCCGAACATCAACCTCCGCGACCCCGTGCTCTACCGGATCGTGCACGCCGCGCATCCGCGGACGGGTGACGCGTGGTGCGTGTACCCGACGTACGACTTCGCGCACGGCCAGTCCGATGCGATCGAGGGCGTCACCCACTCGATCTGCACGCTCGAGTTCGAGATCCACCGGCCGCTGTACGACTGGTTCATCGAGAACCTGCCGGTCCCCTCGCGCCCGCGGCAGTACGAGTTCGCCCGGCTCTACCTCACGTACACCGTCCTCTCGAAGCGCGTCCTCCTTCGACTGGTCAACGAGGGGCACGTGCGCGGCTGGGACGACCCCCGGATGCCCACGATCTCGGGCCTGCGACGGCGGGGCTTCCCCGCCGAGGGCATCCGCGACTTCGCCGCGATGATCGGCGTGGCGAAGAGCGACAGCGTCGTGGAGGTCGGCATGCTCGAACATGCCGCGCGCGACGTCCTCAACCGGACGGCCGCGCGCCGCTTCGCGGTCCTCGATCCGCTCAGGGTGGTCATCGAGGACTACCCCGAGGGCCAGGTCGAGGAGATGGAGGTCGCCAACAACCCGGAGGACCCATCGGCCGGGATGCGGAAGGTGCCCTTCACGCGCGAGGTGTGGATCGAGCGCGAGGACTTCATGGAGGAGCCGCCGGCGAAGTTCTTCCGCCTTGCCCCCGGGCGCGAGGTGCGGCTCCGATCGGCGTACTTCGTGACCTGTCGCGAGGTGGTGAAGGACGCGGCCGGAGAGATCTTGGAGCTGCGGTGCACGCATGACCCGGCCACGCGGGGCGGGAGCGCGCCCGACGGGCGGCGGCCCAAGGCCACACTCCACTGGATCTCGGCCGGTCACGCGATGCCCGCCGAGGTGCGGCTCTACGACTACCTCTTCAGTCGCCCCGATCCCGGGGCCGACGGCCGCGACCTCTTCGCGGACCTGAACCCCGACTCCGAGACTGTGCTCCAGGGCGCACTCGTGGAACCGGCTCTCGCCGACGTGCCGGCGGGCGAGACCGTGCAGTTCGAGCGGCTGGGCTACTTCACGCCGGACCCCGACTCGACGTCCGGCCACCTCGTGTTCAACCGCACGCTGACCCTGCGGGACACGTGGGCCCGACTCCAGGCGCAGGGGCGGCACGACACGGCGTAGCCCACGGCGCCCACTCGCCGCCCGATCGCCCCAGGGACCGGCGCCGGTTCCGGCGATCCGTCGCCCAGGGTCCAATCCGTCCGTCCGCGCGCGGCGAAGGAGAAGGTGACGCCGTCGCTTCGTGGGTGACGGCCCCGATCGACCCTGAGCCCGCCCGGAGGCATCCATGACATCTCCCGCCGTCCTCGCCGATGGCCTGGTCAAGTCGTACGGACAGGTACGCGCGCTCGCCGGCGTCGACCTCGAAGTCGCAGAGGGCACCCTCGTCGGCGTGCTCGGCCCCAACGGGGCCGGCAAGACCACTGCCGTGCGGATCCTCGCCACGCTGCTCCGCCCTGACTCCGGCACGGCGCAGGTCGCCGGCCACGACGTCATGCGCGAGCCGGACGCCGTCCGGGCTTCGATCGGCCTCACCGGCCAGTACGCGGCCGTTGACGAGAACCTGACCGGGCGCGAGAACCTCGAGCTGGTCGGGCGGCTCCTCCACATCGGCAGGCACGAGGCGCGCGCGCGAGCAGACGAGCTGCTCGCCGCATTCGACCTGTCCGACGCCGGCGGCCGGCCGGCGCGCACCTACTCCGGCGGCATGCGCCGGCGGCTCGACCTCGCCGCCTCTCTCGTGGGGCGACCGGCCGTCCTGTTCCTCGACGAGCCCACGACCGGGCTGGACCCGGCGTCGCGGATCGCGCTCTGGGAGGTCGTCGCGGGCCTGCGTCGCGACGGCACGACGATCCTCCTCACGACGCAGTACCTGGAGGAGGCCGACCGCCTCTCGGACCGGATCGCGGTCATCGACGGCGGCCGCGTGATCGCCGAGGGTACGTCGACCGAGCTGAAGGACCGCCTCGGCGAAGACGTCGTGGACCTTCGGGTCACCGACGCGTCCCGGACGGGCGAGGCGCTGGATCTTCTCCGCGACCTTGCCGCGACCGCGCCGCGCGCAGAGGACTCGGCCGGCCGCATCTCGCTTCCCGTCCATCACGGCGCCGGGATCCTCGCGGAGGTCGTGCGCCGGATCGATGGCGCCGGCCTCGAGCTCGCCGAGCTCTCGCTCCACCGGCCCAGCCTCGACGACGTCTTCCTCACCCTCACGGGCCGGAGCGCGGAAGCTGCCGCGGCCGCCGAGCCGACCCCGTCCCGCCGACGCTTCGGGCGCCGGTCCGCCACCCCGGAGGCCACCGCATGAGCGCCGCCGTCGCCACCCGCGTCCCGCGCACGCCCTCCCTGCGGCGCACGCCCGCATGGATCCTCACCGATTCGATCAGTCTCGCCTGGCGGAACATGCTCGCGGTCGTCCGCAACCCGCAGCTGCTCGT
>CAIYQJ010000196.1 GCA_903928275.1 uncultured Chloroflexota bacterium | reverse complement strand
GCGGGTGTGGGCGACGGGGTGGGTGTGGGCCAAAGCGATGGCGACGGCGACAGCGATGGCGACGGCGATTGCGACGGCGACGGGGAGGGACGGGTGGACGGCGACGGGGAGGGAGTGGGCGCGGGCGTCGCCACCTGGGTAGGCGAAAGGGTGGCGAAGGTGGCGACCGGTGTCGGCACAGGCACCACGGCGACGATCGCGGGAGCTGGCGTCACCCCGACGACAGGCGGGGTCGGGGTCGAGCCGGCGCACCCCGCGAGCAGCGCGGCCGCGAGGATGGGTCCGACGATGCGTTTCACGATGTGCTCCCTGCGTTGCTGGTTGGACGCCAGCGTTCAACCAGCGTTGGAAGCGAGCGTGTCACCTCGACCAGCGCGGGCACGAGTGCGCAACGGCCCGTCGGAGACCTGCACACGACGTAGCCGCGCCCGGCTGGTCGGCGGGCGGTCCGTCGCTGACGACGAGCAGCGGGTCCGCAGCCAACTGGTGGCGAGGCGCCGTCCGAGGCCGAGCCGGGCTTCCGTCCGCTCCCGCTGCCCGAGGCAGACTGGGATGACCAGCCTCGCGGGCCTGACCGACCAGGACGGCAACCCCACCCAGGTGTTCGATCCGGTCTACACGATCAGCCCCTGCCAGGCGTCCGACAGGAGGATCCGGCGCGCCGGATCGCGGCGGCACCGGGTCCTCGCCTTGTCGGCGCTGCTTCTGGGCACTGCGTCCGGGCGCCGCTTCCGGGCTCGCCGGCCCACGTCCTCCGGAGTCTCGGGCTCAGTCGGCCGGCTCGATGCCCAGGCCGAGACGGCGCGTGGCGACCGACTCGGCCTCGGCGACCTCGCGCGCAGAGCGCGGCAGCAGCAGCGAGAACAGGAAGCCGAGTGCCACGAAGCCGGCCGCGACGAGGCCCGCGGTGCGCGCCGCGTCCGTGAACGCGGTCTCGACCGCCGGCACCACGGCTGCGTACCGGGGGTCATCGCGCATCGCGATGAGCGCCTGGCCGTCCGAGGACCGGACGACGCCGACGATCTGCTCCGCGCTCGCCGCCGGCAACCCGGGGATCGCAGCGAGGTTGGCCTGCGTCCCGGTGGTGAGGCCCGTGAGAAGGACCGTGCCGATGAGCGCCGCACCGATCGCGGAGCCGATCTGGCGCATCGTGGAGTTCGCTCCCGACGCGAGGCCCGAGCGCTCCGGCGGAACCTCGGACAGGACGACGTTGGCGAGCTGCGCGGTGGCGAACCCGACACCCAGGCCGTACACGAAGAGCGGACCGGCGAGGGCCAAGCCGCTGACCGTGCGCGAGAGGAGCAGGGCCGTCCCCAGGACGCCGATCGTCTCGAGCGCCATGCCGATCTGGACGACGCGCCTCGGCGCGAAACGGTGCGCGATGCCGCCCGCGATCGGCGCCGCCGCGAACGACCCGACGGCGAGTGTGAGGAAGGCCAGCCCGGTCTCGAACGCCGAATATCCGAGGACGCCCTGGAGGAACAGCGGCAGCGCGAACAGGAGGCCGAACTCGCCGAGGGCGACGATCGTCGCCGTCAGGTTGCCGAACCGGAAGGACGGGTTCTGCCAGAGGGTGAAGTCGAAGAGGATGAACCTGCCCGCGCGCTGGCGGCGGAGCTCGATGAGCACGAACGCCGCGAGGCTCGCGAAGCCGAACCCGAAGGCGACCGGGATGATCGAGACGTTCTCGAGCGGCCAGGTCCAGCCCCCGATCGCGAAGGCCCTGGTCGGCGCGATCCAGCCGTAGCTGGCGCCCTCGATCAGGCCGAACACGACGGCCGCGAGACCGAGCGAAAGAGTGGCGAAGCCCGGTGCGTCGAACCCGCGACGGGCGTCCTCGTCGCGCGACTCGGCGACCCACAGGAGCGTCGCAGCCAGGGCGATCAGGCCGATCGGCAGGTTGATGAGGAACGCGAGCCGCCAGGAGAGGTTCGTGGTGAGCCAGCCACCGAGGAGGGGTCCGAGGGCGGCCATGCCGCCGATGATCGAGCCGTAGACGGCGAACGCGACCGCGCGATCCCGCCCGCGGAACGTGGCGTTGAGGATGGACTGGGTCGCGGGCGCGATCGCCGCGCCGCCGACGCCCTGGAGGACCCGCGCCGCGAGGAGGAGCGGCCCGGTGGGGGCGAGGCCGGCCAGCAGTGACGCGCCGACGAAGGTGATCAGGCCGAACACGTACAGGCGCTTGCGGCCCAGGACGTCGCCGGTCCTGCCGAACGTGATGAGCAGGGCGGCGAACACGAGCGGGTAGATCGAGATGATCCACTCCGCACCGGGTCCGTCGAGGCCGAGGTCCCGTACGATGGACGGGATGGCCACGTTCACGATCGTGGCGTCGACGACGATGATGGAGATGCCGAGGCTGAGTGCCAGGAGGGTCAGCCAGCGGGCTCGACCGAGGTTCATGCGGGTATATCCTTTGCGTGAGGAATAATCTTCGTGCCGAATGTATCTGGTCCGCAGCGGGCTGTCAAGCCACCGGTGACCATGACGGGGCCCGGCCCCGAGGCCCTGGAGATCAGCCGGATGCTCGCCGAGCTCTTGCGGGCGGGCTACGTCGGGCAGCGGGCGGGAACGGAGCAGGCGACACCTGGCGCCAGCGGTGCTCCGGCTGCTGGAGACGGCTCAGTCACCGCGATGCCGGCGGAGGCCGGTCCGGCCTCCGCGCATGTCATCCGGGCCGCGATCCACATCCACGACGAGGGCCCCCAGACGATCGGCCAGCTGGCGCAGGGCCTGGGCATCTCGCAGGGCTGGGCGAGCCGGGTCGTGGACGAGCTGGAGCGGGCCGGCTACGTCGACCGCGAGCGCGATGCGGCCGATCGGCGGGTGGTGCGCGTCCGGCTGACGCCGATGGCCGTCGAGAGGGTGGAGCGCGCCTACCAGTGGCGGGGCGGATCGGTCGAGGCCGCGCTCACGGGGATGGGATCCGTGGAGCGGGCCGCGGTGGCGGTCTTCCTCCGCCGCTTCCTCGCGTCGCTCCGGACGTCGGGCGGCTAGGGCGGAGGTCGCGGTCGCGGTCGCGTCCGCGGCTCGGGGCGATCCTGGCCGAGGCCGGGGCGGACGGTGGGCCGGCTCGACCAAAGCGTCCGGGCCGTTCCGCCCGCCTATCCTGTCCGAGACAAGGGGGTGCACGAGTGCGCGGACATTACGAGTCACGGGCGATCTGGTTGGCGGGCCTTCTTGCCATAGGCCTCGCGCTCGTCGTGCAGGGGGCCACGGCACAGGGCGCGCCCGTCTTCTGGGTCGTGTTCATCGGCACCCTGGTCATCGACCTCGTGTGGTACGAGCAGGTGTACTGGGTGGGCCACAGGCAGGGTCGCGAGGCGGCCCGCCGTGAGGCCGCCCGCGGTGGGACCATCACCGCTGCCGAGCCCGGGTCCGTGGACGACACGGAACGGTAGGAATGCGCGCGTCGCCGACGGCCAGGAGACCCGCTTGACCGCCGGCGAAAGGGCGGTCTCGTGGCGCCCGGGGTGCGAGATCCGACGCCGGGAAGGCTCGAAGCGCGCCGTCTGGCAGAGGAGGGCACCATGCACGATCGGTCCCTGAGCCTGCCCGAGCTCGTCGGCACCTGGCGTCTGCAAAGCTGGGATTCCGTCTTCGACGACGGGTCGGCTGGGCACGTCATGGGCGTGTCGCCCGTCGGGATCATCGTCTACACGGCCGACGGGACGATGATCGTGACGATCTCCGCAGCGGGTCGTCCGCCGATCGACGGGAACGACCCGTTCGGTGGCCCGGACGAGCAGCGGCTCGCGGCACTGGGGACGTTCCTTGCCTACTCGGGGACGTATCACCTCGACGGCTCGGACGTGATCCACGATGTCGCGATCAGCCTCTACCCGAACTGGGCAGGAGGATCGCAGCGCCGCCACGCGACCCTCTCGGACGACGGTCGGACCCTCATGCTCAGCACTGACCCGATCGTGGCCGGTGGCCGGTCGAGCGCCCAGCGCCTCGTGTGGGATCGCGCCAGCGACTGACCCCGGACGTCGCTTCCAGCGTCCACGAACGAGGGCCGGCCGCGAGGCAGGATCCCTCGACGATCGAGGGCCTGGCTGCCGCGACCCGCCTATCCGGCGCCACCTCGATCCGGCCCGCGGTGACGGGGCCAAGCGGCCGCGCGACGTTCGTCCCGAGTGCGCCGGCGTCGGTCAGGGACCGGGCCGGCCGCCGACGACGTAGATGATCGGGTCGCGGTAGCGGAAGGCGGACGCCTCGAGGCGGGAGAGCCGCTCGCGCCACAGCGCCTCCAGCCGGTCCCGCGTCGGGTCATCGAGGGTGGCCACGAAGTCGTGGTCCTCGGCCGCGAACATGCACGCCACGTACGCATCGGGCGTCCATCGCTTCTCGACCGTGCCCCCGAACGCCCGCGCCCGTCGGAAGCCGGCGCGCCGGACGAGCGCCGCGGCAGAGGACTCGTTCCGGAACGGGCGGTGGACCCCGCCGGACGCCGGCCGTTCGAGCCCCAGCTCGCGGATCACCGCCAGGTAGAGGTCCCGCGGCTCGAATGGCCGGTCGGCGGCCAGCCAGGTGACGACCGCGACCATCCCTCCCGGTCGGAGGACCCGATACGCCTCGCGCAGGCCGGCGGCCCGGCTGCGCATGCGCTGGAACGCGAACGACGACACGACGGCATCCGCGCAGTCGTCCGCCAGTGGCAGCCGCTCGGCTGTGCCGAGACGCCAGTCGAGGCGCCCGGCGGCCGATGGCGCGAGGGTGCGGGTCGCCTCCGACCGCCCCGTCGCGAGCATCCCCGGCGAGGGATCGACCGCGGTCAGTCGGGCGTCCGGCCAGCGAGCGACGGCAGCGCGAGCAAGGGTTCCCGTACCCGAGCCCACGTCGACGATGGCAGCGTCCGCTCGACCGTCGACCGCGGGGGCGACGAGGTCGAGGAGCCGGAGCGCCGCCGGAGCGATCACGGGAGCCCACCACTCCTGGTAGCCCGCGGCGACCCGGTCGTAGTGGTCGGCCGTCTCCGTGAGGGCCTCGCCGCCCATGTGCCGGTCCTCCAGTGTGGGGTGGGGATGGTCCGACGCCGCGCGCCGCCACCTGCTCGTCGAGCATCGACACAGGGTAGGCGGTGCTTGCTTCCCGTGTGACCCGGCCGCATGCCCTGTGACCTCTCGAGCGGCTGACGGGGGAGTCCGTTCGGAGTCCACGCCATCGCCGCCGAACGCCCGGGCGGGACTGTGGATCAGCCGCCTACGGCTGCGGAGGCTCGATCGCTCTCGTGCCCACCACCCCAACGGCCGGCGATCGACGCCGCGGTGCGAACGAGCCGCCCGATCGCGTTCCCGGCGAGGCGCCCGCTCGAGCGGCCCGGGTGTCCGATTCTTACGCGTCCCTTCCCCGCAGCACCGCCGCGGTGGAGGATAGTGCCGTTCTTCGCGACGAGACGACATGGGTCGGAGTC
>CAIYQJ010000195.1 GCA_903928275.1 uncultured Chloroflexota bacterium | reverse complement strand
TAGGCCAGCACCGCGGGCTGCGTCTGCGTACCGGACACGACACCGGCAAGCGCGGGGCCGTGCATGCGTGTGAACCGTCGGGTCAGGACGAGACCGACCGCGACCGCGGCAGTGACGACGAGTCCGAGTGCGAGCAGGCGCAGCCCCAGGGCACCCTGGAGAGCGGCCACGAGCGCTGCACCGGCGTTCGAGCCGGCGTAGGCCAGGAACAGCAGCACGCCGAGCTGGCTCAGGGTGGCCGACACGGAGTAGGGCAACGACCACACCACGGGGCCGGTGCGCTGGAGCCTGCCGACGATCAACCCGACCAGCAGCGGTCCACCCGCGATCCCCAGCGACACGTGCCCGGCGGCCGGCACCGGCACCTGGATCAGGCCGAGGAGGACGCCGAGACCGAGGCCGAGGAACAGGCCGACCGGGTTGATGTCGTTCGCTTCCCGCTCGGAGTCGCCCAGGAATCGGGCGGTGTCGGTGATGCGATCCGGTGGGCCGACGACGCGCACCCGGTCGCCGAGGATGAGGACGAGGTCATCGGTCGCCAGGAGGTCCACGTCGCCACGGCGTACGCGGGTGGCGGTGACGCCGTACTGCCCCGGCAGGTCGAGATCGCCGAGGTGTCGACCGGCGATGTGGTGGTTGGACAACGCAATACGCCGGTAGTCCAGCGCCAGGCGGTCGGCGACGAGGCGCACGCTGGATCGGTGGCCGAGCTCGTGGATGACCTGGTCCACGGTCTCGCCGTGGCCGACGACGGTCAGGATGTCGCCCGGGACGGGGCGGTAGTCGCCTGCCGGAAGATCGAGGTGGCCGGGATGGCCCGGCTCGTCGCCGGTCATCAGCCGGGAGAAGCGCACGTGGCCGCCGTATTGAGCCGTGAGCTCGTCGAGTGACGGCAGCCCTTGCCTCTCGACGCGAATGCTCGCGCGGGCGATCGCCGGGGGTGCCTGCGGTCCGGCGGGGGCGTCGGCCGGGGCCGACGTGCGGACAGCCCACGCGGCGGCGAGCATCATCCCGAGCACACCACCGAGATAGGTGACCGAATAGCCGACGACCGGGAGCTCGGAGTGAGTCTGCGCGGTCGCGGATGCCAGCGCGGGTGTGTTGGTGAGGGCTCCGGCGTAGACGCCGGACAGCACGGGCCCGTTCAGACCCAGCACATGACCCACCAGGAGCGTCACGCCGGCGGCTGCAACCAGAAGCACGACAACGAGCCCGATGACCCGACCGCCGGTGCGCAGGGCCGAGAAGAACGACGGGCCTGCCGAGACTCCGACGGCATAGGCGAACAGGACGAGTCCGAGCTGACCCACGATCGCGGGCAGTTTGAGGTGCTCGTTGTACGCCGAGAGCCCGAGCGCGAGGAAGAGGACGGCTGCGGGCCCGAGCGAGAACCGGCGTACTCGAATCGCGCCGATCGCACTGCCCACGGCCAACAGCAGGGCCAGGAGCAGAAGTGGGTTGTCGGCGAGGATTCCGGTGACGCTGTTCATGACGGTTCCACGCTACCTGCGTGGCACCGACTCGCGCGCCGACACGGGCACACGCCGAGACCTAGGTCACGCGACACGGGGCCACGCAGCGGGCGTCACTGGCCCAGGCAGGAGGGTCCGAGCAACGCCTTGAGATCGCCGTAGAGCGCCGGCGACGGCGACACACGAAGCCGGTCGTCGAGCCGCACCACGGTGGTGCGCGGGCCGTTCTGGATCGCGAGCCGCACCTCGGTCACGCCGGGGTGATCGGCGAGCACCTGCTTGAAGCGTTCGACCACCGGGGGGATGCAGCGGGCCGCGGGAATCGTGACGACGACCGGACCTGCATCGCCGGTGGAGAGGTCTGGGACCGTGACCTCGCTGGCGATGAGCTTGGTCGCCTCGTCGTCGCTCTTGGCGACG
>CAIYQJ010000194.1 GCA_903928275.1 uncultured Chloroflexota bacterium | reverse complement strand
GTCCCGGACGCTGCTATCCACTCGGACGCCACCACATACCGCCTCCGTTGGCTGGATCCCGCGGTGCGCGGCGGCAGTTCCGCCCCGACGATCGTCCAGAACGATGCGTGACCCTCAGAGTCCGGCTCGTCCGCTGCCGTGCGCGGGCCGCTGCGGATACCAGCGTCCCGGGCGGTGGATGGCACTTCAGGCCCCGGCCGCGGCGGATACCAGCGCCCCGGGCGCTCGGTAGCCTGGCGCTTCGGGGCCGCCCCGCGCCAGCGGTCGCCTGGCGCTTCAGGGCCGCCCCGCGCGAGTGGCCGCCCCGCGCGCTGGGGCCATCCTCCGTAGACTGGTTCGCGACGGACCCACATGACGCGGTGCCGGGCCCGGGCGGGCCTGGCCGACGCAGGGCCGGCGCACGGAAGCCGACGGCCGACCGGAGGAAGCGATGAGCGACACGACACCCGAGAGCCCGCGCGGCGTGGACGCCAGGCTCCCGCGCGCGGAGCTCGAGGCGAACTACGCCGCCGAGTTCCGGCGAGCACGGGACGAAGGCTGGGCACGGCGCCTGTTCGAGAAGGACGCCAGCCTCTGGTCCGCCGATCCGGCCGTCCAGGCGCGGATCGCGAACCGGCTCGGCTGGCTGGATTCGCCGATCGACTTCACGGAGCGGATCGCCTCCCTCGAGGCGTTCGGTGACGCCATCCGGGACGCGGGCTACACGAACGCGGTCGTCGCCGGCATGGGCGGGAGCAGCCTCGCACCGCAGGTCCTCGCCGGGCTGTTCCCGGACATCACCGACTACCTGTCGGTCGGCGCCCTCGACTCCACCGACCCGGCGGCCGTGGCGGCGGTCTTCGAGGCGCTCGACCCGGAGCACACGCTGACGATCATCGCGACGAAGTCCGGGACGACGACGGAGACGCTCGCGTTCCGCGCCTACGCGTGGGACTGGGTCCACCGGGCGCTCGGGCCGGAGCACCGCGGACGCCACGACATCATCGGCGCGTACTTCGTCTCGATCACGGACCCCGGCAAGGCGTACGAGGCCATCCCCGGCGTCGACGACTTCCGCGAGGCCTTCCTCAACCCGGAATCGATCGGCGGCAGGTACTCCGCGCTCACGTACGTCGGCCTCGTGCCCGGCTCCCTCATGGGGATCGACCTCGACCCGCTCCTCGACGGCGCCCGCCGGATGCTCGAGGACTGCCACCTCGACGACGCGTCCGAGAACCCGGGGCTCGCCCTCGGCCTGCTGCTCGGCACGCTGGCCCGTGCCGGCCATGACAAGCTGACGTTCGTCATGGACCCCGGGATCGCGCCGCTCGGGGCCTGGATCGAGCAGCTGGTCGCGGAGAGCACCGGCAAGTCCGGCGTCGGCATCGTCCCGATCGTCGACGAGCCGATCGGGACCGTCGGAACGTACGGGCACGACCGCGTCTTCGTCCGCGTCCGCCTCGCAGGATCTGACGCCGGCGCGGCCACGCCCGACGGCCTCACGCCCGACGTGTTCGTGGACGCCCTCGCGGAGGCCGGCCACCCGGTCGTGCTCATCGAGGTCGACGACCCGATCGACGTCGGTGCCGAGTTCGTCCGCTGGGAGGTCGCCACGGCCTTCGCCGGGATCGTCCTCGGCGTGGATCCGTTCGACGAGCCGAACGTCTCCGAGTCGAAGGAGAACACGAAGCGCGAGCTCGCGCGGGTCGAGCACGGGAACGCGTCCGGCCAGGCTGCCCGCCCTCTCGCGCACGGCGAGGGCCTGACGCTGTACGGGGAGAGTGCGCCGGGGGCGCCCGCCGCGGAAGCGCCGCTCGAGGACGAGATGCGCCGGCACCTCGCGCGGATCCGGCCGGACGGGTACCTCGCCCTCCAGGCGTTCATCGCGCCGACGCCGGAGCGCGATGCGCGCCTCGCGTCGATGCGGCGGCTCCTGCGTGACCGGACCCACCGCGCGACGACCGCCGGCTATGGCCCGCGGTTCCTCCACTCCACCGGCCAGCTCCACAAGGGTGGCGCGCCCATCGGCTGGTTCCTCCAGCTCACCGCCGGCCACCCGGCCGACGTCGACGTGCCGGGCGCGCCCTACACGTTCGGCACGCTCATCGACGCACAGGCGGCGGGCGACGTGCAGTCGCTCGAGAGCCACGGCCTGCCCGTGCTGCGCATCCATCTCGGCGAGGACGCCGACGCGGGGCTCGCCTCGCTCGAACGACTCCTCGACCGCACGCTTCCCCCGGAGGTCTGACGATGCAGGTCGGGTTCATCGGCCTTGGGCGCATGGGCGCGAACATGGTCCGTCGCCTCGTCCGCTCCGGGCACGAGGTCACCGCGTACAACCGGACCCCGGACAAGACGCGCGAGATCGCGACGGAGGGCGCCACGGCGGCGTTCTCCATCGCCGAGCTCGTGGAGAAGCTCGCGACGCCGCGCGTCGTCTTCACGATGGTCCCGGCCGGGGACGCCACGGAGGCGCAGATCACGGAGCTGCTCGCCCACCTCGCGTCGGGCGACGTCATCGTCGACGGCGGGAACGCGAACTACCACGATTCCGTCCGTCGCCACGCCCGATGCGCGGAGGTCGGCGTGGGGTTCGTCGACGCCGGCGTCTCCGGTGGCGTCTGGGGTCTCGCGAACGGCTACGCGCTGATGGCGGGCGGCGAGGACGCCCACGTCGCCCTGGCGGAGCCCGCGTTCAGGACGCTGGCGCCCGAGGACGGCTACCTCCACGCCGGCGGCCCGGGAGCCGGCCACTACGTGAAGATGATCCACAACGGCATCGAGTACGGCCTCATGCAGGCCTATGCCGAAGGGTTCGAGATCATGCACGCGGCGCCGTATCCGCTCGACCTCGCGGCGATCGCGGACATGTGGATGCACGGCTCCGTCGTGCGGTCGTGGCTGCTCGAGCTGGCCGCCGACGCGCTCCGGCCCGACCAGGATCTCTCGCACCTGAAGGGATGGGTGGCCGATTCCGGCGAGGGCCGGTGGACGGTCCAGGAGGCGATCGACCGCGACGTCCCGGCGCCGATCATCACGCTGTCGCTGCAGGCGCGCTTCCGCTCGCGGCAGGACGACAGCTACGGCGCCAGGATCCTCGCTGCGCTGCGGAACGAGTTCGGCGGCCACGAGGTGAAGTCGGAGTGACTGACGGCGGGGCGACCGGGACGGGCGGGGCCGGAGGGTCGCGGCCCACCCGCGACGCGCCCCGGACGATGCGCGAGGCACGGATCGCGGCCGCCGGCAGGCGGGCCCGGCCGGCGCGTCGCGAAGGAAACCCCCTGCGCGAGGGGCTCCGCCTCGACCGGATGCCGGACCCGGCGACCATCGTGCTGTTCGGCGCCACCGGCGACCTCGCCCACCGCAAGGTCTTCCCCGCCCTGTACCAGCTGTGGCGCTCGAACCTCCTTCCGCTCGGCATGCGATTCGTCGCGGTGGGGCGCCGGGCATACGACGACGCCACGTTCCGCGAGGAGATCCGGGCGTCCGTGGAATCGCACGCACGCGTCCAGCCGATGGACGCGGACGCCTGGAAGAGCTTCGCGGAGCGCATCGGCTACCTGCGGGGCGACTTCGCCGACGACGCGACGTTCGACCGGCTCGCGGCGGTCCTCGACGCCGACGAGCGCGAGCGCGGGGCAGGCGGAGACCGCCTGTACTACCTCGCGACCCAGGCGTCTGCGTTCAGCGAGATCGTCCGCCAGATCGGCCGCGTGGGCATCGACCACGAGGTGGCCGGCGGCGGCTGGAGGCGGATCGTCATCGAGAAGCCGTTCGGCCGCGACCTCGAGTCGGCGCAGCGGCTCAACCGCGAGGTCGCCCGCGTCTTTCGGGAGTCGCAGGTGTACCGGATCGACCACTACCTCGGGAAGGAGACCGTCCGCAACCTCCTCGTCTTCCGCTTCGCGAACCTCATCTTCGAGCCGCTGTGGAACCGCCGGTACGTCGACCACGTGCAGATCACGGTCGCCGAGTCGATCGGGGTCGAGCGGCGCGGCGCCTTCTACGAGGAGACCGGCGCGGCGCGCGACATCCTCCAGAACCACCTCCTCCAACTCCTCGCCCTCGTCGCGATGGAGCCGCCGGCCACGTTCGAGGCGAACGCGTTGCGCGACGAGAAGGTGAAGGTCCTCCGGTCGATCGCGCCGCTGCGGGCGGAGGACGTGGCGCGCGACGTCGTCCGTGGCCAGTACGGGCCCGGGTGGGTCGGCGGGGAGCCGGTGGCCGGGTATCGCCAGGAGCTCGCGGTGGACCCCGAGTCGGAGACGGAGACGTTCGTCGCCGTCCGTCTCGCCGTCGACGACTGGCGCTGGGCCGGCGTCCCCTTCTACCTGCGCAGCGGCAAGCGGCTGCCGAAGCGGGCGACGGAGATCGCGATCCGCTTCCGCGAGGTCCCGCACCTGCTGTTCCGGGGGTCCGGGGTCTCCCCGGACACGAACCTGCTCGCGCTGCGCATCCAGCCGGACGAGGGGATCCTCCTCCGGTTCGGGGCAAAGGTCCCGGGCCTCGGGGTCGACGTGCGCTCAGTGAACATGGACTTCGGGTACGGCACCAGCTTCGGCGTGGACTCGCCCGATGCGTACGAGACGCTCATCCTCGACGCCCTGCTCGGCGACCAGGCGCTGTTCACGCGCTCGGACGAGGTGGAGGAGGCATGGCGTGTCGTGACGCCGATGCTGGAAGCCTGGGCCGGTGGCGGGGCCCCGGCCTTCCCCGACTACGCTGCCGGGGCCTGGGGCCCGGACGAGGCCGACGATCTCATCACGCGCGACGGCCGGGCCTGGCGCCGGATCTGACGCGATGACGAGAGCCCCGGCCGGTCGGCCCGCCGGCACGGATCCTGGCCCCGGCTCCGTGCCGGGACCGGCAGCGGCACCGATGCAGGTGCCGGAGCTCTCGTGGACCGCACGTGCCGAGAGCGTCCACGGCGTGGAGGAGGCGCTCGCCAGCATCTGGCGAGCCGCGCCCCCGACCGTGGTCGGCGAGGACGGCGAATCGCACGTGGTCGCGCGGACAAGCGTGCTCAACCTGGTGGCGGTCACGCACTCTCGGGACCTCGCCGAGCGGGCCGACGCCGCGTTCGCGGCACTCGCCGGCCGTCACCCGTCGCGGACGATCCTCATCGAGGTCCGGGACCCGGACGGCCCGCGGCGGATCGACGCCGACGTCTTCGCCCGCTGCGACCTTCCCAGGGAGGGGGGCGCCATCGTCTGCACCGAGACGATCCGCGTCGCCGTGGGCGGCGAGGCGGGCCGGCACCTCGCGTCCATCGTCCCGCAGCTCGTCGTCCACGACCTGCCGGTCGCACTCTGGTGGCCGGGAGAGGTCCCGTTCGACGCGGCCGACTTCCACGATGTCTCGACCGCCGCCGGGGTTGCGGACCGCCTCGTCGTGGACGGCGGCGCGTGGCCGGGGGACGGGCTCGACGGTGTCCGCCGCCTCGGCCGCGTCCTCGACACGACGCACGGGGCGATCTCGGACTTCGCGCTCATGCGGCAATCCCGGTGGCGCGAGGCGATCGCCGCGGCGTTCGACGAGGCGACCCTCGCGCCCTTCGTCCGGTCGATTCGCGAGGTCGAGGTGTCGTATGCGGCCCGCAGCTCCCTGGCCCGGGACGTCGGCGAGGCGAACGTCGTGCGACCGCTCTACCACGCGGCCTGGCTCGGGTCGCGGCTCGGGTGGACCGTGGACCGGGCACTCGCGCGCGGGCCGGACGGACGGTGGGAGGCGCTCCTGCGTCGACGGCGCGGCGGCGCCGTGGACGTCGTCCTCCGACCCGAGACGTCGGCGCTGACGCTCGGGTCCACGACGCGGCTGGCGATCGTCGCGTCGATGCGGGGCTCCGAGCTTCGCGTCGAGGTCACGGCGCGCGCCGAGGAGGTCGTCGTCCGGGCGTCGCTCGACGGCAGGGAGGTCCTCGACCGCGCCTACCGGGCGGCTCGACGGACGGACGCCGACCTGCTCGCGGAGGCCATCGAGAGCGGCGGTCGCGTCGAGGTGGAGACGGCGACGCTCCGCCTCGCGGCCGACCTTGTCGGCGTCACGGCCGCGGAGCCGCGTCCGTGACGCGGCCGGCCGACGAGGATGCGTGCGGGGCGGCCGGGCCGGAGGCGGGTGAGCCGGAGGTCCTCGTGCTGGCCGACCCGGTCGCGGTCGCACGCGCTGCCGCGACCCGGCTCGTCGCCGCCGTCGCCGCGGCCGTCGATCGCAGGGGCCGTGCGGACGTCGCGAGCACCGGGGGATCCGCGCCGGCCGGCATCTACGCCGCGCTCGCCGCCGCTCCGCTCGCCGGACGCATGCCGTGGGAGGGGCTCCACGTCTGGCTCGGTGACGACCGGTTCGTGCCGCGCACCGATCCGCGCTCCAACATGGCCCCGATCGACCGCGACCTGCTCGGCGGGAACGGGCGTCCGACGCCGCTGCCGACACGGAACGTCCACCCGTGGCCGACGGACGCCGCGCTCGCGGCCGCGAGCGGGCCGCTCGCCGGACCGGGTGCCTGCGCGGCCGCCCACGAGGCCGAGATGCGCGCCGGGCTCCCGACCGACGCGCAGGGGTGGCCGGTCTTCGACGTCGTGCTCGTCGGCGTCGGGACGGACGGCCACGTGCTGTCGCTCTTCCCGGGCAGCCCGGCGGTCGATGCGCCCGGATGGACCGCGTGGGCGGCCGCGCCGACCCACATCGAGCCCCAGGTGGCGCGGGTCACCTGCACGCCGCCGATCCTCCTCGCGACGCCGTGCGTCATCGTCACGGCGACCGGGGCATCCAAGGCCGCGATGATCGCGCACCTGTTGCGGACGGATCGCGACGTCCATGCGCTCCCGGCCCAGCTCGCGCGGCGCGCCGCTGCCACGTGGATCCTCGACGCGGAGGCCGCCGCGATCCTGCGGTGAGCCGGCGGCGCGGCTCTGGCCGACCGGCGCGGCTCCTCCGCCGGCCGGGGCGCGGACCACGGCACCTGGGGCGGCGTGGCGCGGCGGCCGTTCGTCTCGTGGCCGGTGCCGGTACAGTGACGACATGTATGGGCGGACGTCGTCGGTTCGCAGCGGCGCGAGGCGGGCCTCGCGGGCCGCCGTCGCCGCGGCGG
>CAIYQJ010000193.1 GCA_903928275.1 uncultured Chloroflexota bacterium | reverse complement strand
CGGCCGGCACCGCGGGCGCCACGGCGACCGTGGGCACGGTCGTCCGGACGATCTCCGGCGACGGCCGCGTGGGACGGCCGGTCCGATGCCGGCGCGAAGGTCCCCGGCGGGACGTACCGTGCCACGCTCCGCGTGTTCGATGCCGCGGGGAACGCGGGCGCGGCCACGTGGGACGTGACCCTGGTGCGCGCCGGCCCGCACCTGGCGGTGACGGTCGTCCCGGCCGCGATCTCGCCGAACGGCGACGGGGCGGCCGACGTCGCGACGATCGTGTGGACGACCGATGTTCTCGCCTCCGGGACGATCCGCCTCATGCGCGGGCCCGCGGTCGTGCGCGCGTGGCCACAGGTCGACGCCACCACCGGGACCGTCCGCTGGGACGGCACCGACGCGAAGGGCAAGCCGGTCCCGGACGCTGCCTACCATGTCGCCGTCGACCTCGTCGGCGCGACCGGCAGCCCCGCCAGCGCCGACCTCCCGCTGGTCGTCGACCGGACGGTCGGGTCCTTCGCCGTCACGCCCGGTCGGTTCGCGCCCGCCGACGGCGACGTCCTCGCCGCCACGACGCGCATCACGTACCGGCTCGCGGGCCCCGCGACGACGCACCTCGCGATCCTCGACCCGTCGGGAGCCGAGATCCGCGTCGCCTGGGACGCCCGCGCGCAGGGCGCCGGCGCGTACTCGTGGACGTGGGACGGCCGGGCCGGCGATGCGTTCGTCGCCGACGGCATGTACACGATCGTGCTCCGCGCCACGACCGCCCTCGGTACGACGGAGATGCGGCGCAGTGTCTTCGTCGGTGCCTTCCAGGTCCACGCCTCCGCACCGACCGTCACGGCGGGCGGCCGCCTCGTGGTGACGGCTGTGGCATCGGAGCCGCTGCGGTCCACGCCGTCCTTCACGTTCGGACAGGCCGGTCTCGCGGCGGTGAAGATCCCCGGCACGGTGGCCGGCCCGGGTCGCTGGACGGCGACCTTCCCGGTCCGTCCCGGCGGGACGGGTCCTGCGGTCGTGACCGTCGCCGGCCGCGATACCGCAGGGGGTCTCGAGGTCGGACGGACATCGGTCGAAGTGCAGTGACCGGTCGCCTACACTGGACCGGATGACGGACCAGCCGCCCCGGAACGCACCCCAGCCGCCCCCTCCGCCTGCCTCGGCAGGGGCCGCGGGGGAAGGGACATGGGTGGTCCTGCCCACGTTCAACGAGATCGAGAACCTTCCGACGATCTCCGCGGCGATCCTTGCCACGCTTCCCGCGGCAACGCTTCTCGTCGTCGACGACTCGTCCCCCGATGGCACGGGCGAGCTCGCCGACACGCTCGCCGCCGCGGACCCGCGCATCCGCGTCCGGCACCGGCCCGGCAAGCAGGGGCTCGGCCGCGCGTACCTCGACGGGTTCGGCGTGGCGCTGCGGGGCGGTGCGGGCACGGTGGTCCAGATGGACGCCGACTGGTCGCACGACCCAGGCGCGCTCCCGGGCCTCGTCCGGCCCATCGCGGAGGGCGAAGCCGACCTCGTGATCGGCTCGCGGTACGTGCAGGGCGGCGGCGTCGAGGACTGGGGCCTCGGGCGCCGGGTCATCTCGCGGGGCGGAAGCCTCTTCGCGCGGATCGTCCTCGCGCTGCCGGTCCACGATCTGACGGGCGGGTTCAAGGCGTGGCGCGCGCCCGTGCTCGCGTCGATCCCGTTCGCCGGCGTCCACGCCGGCGGCTACGTGTTCCAGATCGAGATGACCTGGCGAGCGAAGCTCGCGCACGCCCGCATCCGCGAGGTGCCCATCGTCTTCCGCGACCGCCGTGTCGGCAGCTCCAAGATGTCGCGCCGCATCGTCGTCGAGGCGCTCGTCGTCGTGGTCGCGCTCCGGGCCGAGCAGGTCCGCGGCGCGACCGGGCGAGCGCTCGGGCGCCGCGGCGACCATACACCGGGAGGGAACGCATGAGTCCGAAGAAAGAGAAGAGCGCCGTGGCGATGCCGACCGCCGGCGGCCGTCTCGCCGGCGACCCGGTCTGCGCCGCGTACTACTACCGGACGAAGTGGGGCGCCCACGACGAGTTCCTCGAGCTCTTCGTCCGCAACCACTGGCCGCTCCTCCGCGCGCAGCGCGACGAGGGCCGGCTCCTCGACGTCATCCTCGAGGTGCCGCGGTTCCACGGGGACGGCCGCGCCGACTGGGACGTCCTCGTGACGATCATCTACCGGGACTGGGCCGCGATGGAGGAGCACTCCGACCCGGCCATCATCGAGCGGCTCTACCCGGATCGCGAGAAGTACGCGGCCGAGGAGCGACGCCGCTTCGAGCTGCTCGAGGCGCACTGGGACGTCCCCCTAGATGGCATCCTGCTCCCGGAGGCCGACGAGCAGGCCGAGCCGGAGACAGCACGCGCGACGCGCGGCGGGCGTGGGCGATGACCGGGCCGACGCCGCAGGATGTCGGACCCGATCCGCTCGCCGCCGCCGAGGTGGACGCGGAGCGTGAGGCCGCGGCGATCGCCCGCCTGCCGCCGGACCCGGCCGCGGACGCCGAGGGACCCACGGCGATCGACGTCGAGGGATCGCGATCCGCGGCGCGCGGGGTCGTCGGCGGCATCGAGGCGGACGACGTGAGCCTGACCCAGTCGGTCGTCGGCGGGGTCGCGGCCGGGCGCGTGACCGTCGGGCAGGCGCTCGTCGGCGGGATCGCCGCGGAGCACGTCCGGATCGAGCGGGGCGGCGCGAGCGGCATCGTGGCTGGCCGCGTCCGCATCGAGCAGGGTGGTGCCGCCCGGATCGTGGCGAATCGCGTCTCGATCGATCGCGGCGGCGCGGGCGCCGTCATGGGCTGGCGCGTGCGCCTCGGGCGAGGCTCGGTGTCCGGGGCGGTGATCGCCGCCCGCGTCGATGGCGAGGTGCAGGCGCTCCTCGACTGGCGCGGCGTGCTCGCCGTCGCGGTCCCCGCGGCCATCGTCGTCCTCCTGCTGCGCCGACGGTGACGGCCGGTCGCAGCCGACTCGCCGCGTCGCGGGACGGGCGGCCCCGCGGCGGTCGCCGGCCGGGCCCGCCGGCCCCCTCCGCTATACTTCGGCGACCGCCGCGGCGGGTCATGGCCGCGTCCTCCGTGGCCCCCTCCTCGCCCCAACCGAAGGCCCGCACCCCTTGATCGACCCCACCGCGCGCGTCCACGCCTCGGCGGACCTGGAGCCTGACGTCACCGTGGGCCCGCGCACGAGCATCTGGCACCGCGCGCAGGTCCGCGTCGGAGCCCGCATCGGCGCCGAGTGCGTCATCGGTCGCGACGCCTTCGTCGACGAGGGCGTGACGATCGGGGACCGCGTGAAGATCCAGAACCTCGCCCTCGTCTACCACGGCGTCACGGTCGAGGACGGCGTCTTCATCGGCCCGAACGCCATCCTCACGAACGATCGCTTCCCGCGCTCGATCACGGCGACCGGCGAGCTCGCCCGCGGCGACGACTGGGTGGTGAGCCCCATCCTGCTCCGGACCGGCTGCTCCATCGGCGCGGGCGCCGTCGTCGTCGCCGGGACCACGGTCGGCCGGTTCGCGACGGTGGGCGCCGGCTCCGTCGCCACGCGCGACGTCCCGGACCACGCGCTCGTGGTGGGCAACCCCGCGCGCCGCATCGGCTGGGTCTGCGCCTGCGGCCAGCGCCTCCGCGACGGCGATCGTCCGGCCGGACCGGACCCGGCAGCGACGACGACGCTCTCATGCCCGGGCTGCGGGCGTGCCTACTGCCATCGCCCCGCTTCGGGCTCCATCGTCGAGCTCGGGGCGACCCAAGGAGCAACCGCATGATCCCGCAGGTCCGCCCCGACATCGGCCAGGAGGAGATCGACGCCGTCACGGAGGTCCTCCGGAGCGGGATGATCGCGCAGGGCAGGCGCGTGGCAGAGCTGGAGGAACGCTGGGCGGCGTTCTGCGGCGTGAAGCACGCGATCGCCGTGAGCAACGGGACGGTCGCCGAGATGTGCATCTTCGCCGGCCTGGGCCTCGCCCCGGGGGACGAGGTGGTCACCGTCAGCCACACGTTCAACGCGACGGTGAGTTCGATCCTCTACACGGGCGCCACGCCTGTCTTCGTGGACATCGAGCCGGACACGTACCTCATCGACGCCGGGCGGATCGAGGCCGCGATCACCTCGCGCACGCGGGCGATCTTCCCCGTCCACCTCTTCGGGCTCGTCGCGGACATGGACCCCATCCGCGCCATCGCCGACCGGTACGGGATCCCGATCGTGGAGGACGCGTGCCAGGCGCACGCCGCCACGTACCGGGGCCGGCGGGCCGGCAGCTTCGGGCACGGCGCATTCAGCCTCTACGGCACGAAGAACATGACGACCGGCGAGGGCGGCCTCATCACCACGGACGACGATCGTCTCGCCGACTGGCTCCGCCTGTACCGCAACCAGGGGATGCGGCAGCGCTACCACCACGAGATCCTCGGCTTCAACTTCCGGATGACCGACATCCAGGCCGCCATCGGTCTCGTGCAGCTCGACAAGCTCCCGCGGAACACCGCGCGCAGGCAGGAGATCGCCGCGCGGTACGACGCGGCCTTCGAGGACCTGCCCGTGGTCCTGCCGGTGACGCCGGAGGGGCGGACACACGTCTATCACCAGTACACGATCGGGCTCGCGCCCGGCGTGCGCGACGCGGTCGTGGCCGACATGGGCGAGGGCGGGATCGGGGTCGGGGTCTACTACCCCATCCCCGTCCATCGCCAGCAGTACGTCCTCGAGCTCGGCATCGAGGCCGACCTGCCGCTGACCGACGCCGCCGCGGCCGCCTGCATGAGCCTGCCGATGTTCCCGACCCTGACGGACGCGGAGCAGGACGAGGTCATCCGCGTCCTCCGCGATTCGGTCACCCGGCGCGTGGGCGACGCGGCCGCGTCCGGGACCCCCGCCGAGTCCGCTCGATGAGCGCCGCGCGCCTCCGGGTGGGCCTCGCCGGGCTCGGTTCCATGGGGCGCAACCACCTCCGCGTCCTCGCCGGCCGCCCCGACGTCGAGCTGGCGGCGATCGCTGACCCCAGCCCGGAGGCGCTCGAGGCTGCCGTCGCGGCCGCGGGCTCCACCGGCTTCTCCGACGCGCTCGCGATGATCGCGGAGACGCGGCTCGATGCGCTCGTCGTCGCGGCCCCCACGATGGCGCACGAGCCCCTCGCGCTCGCGGCGATCGAGCGAGGCATCCCGGTCCTCGTCGAGAAGCCGCTCGCGGCCACCGTCGAGGAGGGCCTCCGGATCGTGGGCGCCGGCAGGCGCGCCGGCGTGCCGGTCCAGGTCGGCCACGTGGAGCGGTTCAACCCGGCCGTCATCGAGCTCGGTCGCCTCATGCGCGAGGGCTGGATCCAGACGCTCTACTCCGTCGCGAGCCGTCGTGCAGGACCGTTCCCGGCCCGCATCCGCGACGTCGGCGTCACCGTGGACCTCGGCACGCACGACGCGGACATGCTCAGCTGGATCGCGGGCGAGCGCCCCGTCCGCGTCTATGCCGAGATCGCCCAGCGGATCCACACCACCCACGAGGACCTCCTCTTCGGGCTCCTCCACTTCCCGTCGGGCGCCACCGGGATGCTCGACGTGAACTGGCTCACCCCGGCCAAGCGCCGCCAGCTCACCGTCGTCGGCGAGGAGGGGATGTTCGAGCTCGACTACCTCACGCAGCGACTGACCTTCACCCGCGCGGCGACCGACAGGCCGCTCATGATCGGCGGGTACGCCACGACCTTCGCCGGCGACGTCGCCGAGATCCCCGTGACGTCCTCCGAGCCGCTCGCCGCCGAGATCGACGCGTTCATCCGCGTCGTCCGCGAAGGCGGCCGGCCGGCGGTCGACGTCGAGGACGGTCTCTGGGCCGTCGCGATCGCGAACGCCCTCCTCCTCTCCGCCGCCGAGCTGCGCCCCGCCGACCTCACCGACATCACCGCGAGGCTCCACGTCGCATGACCGTCACCACCCGCACCCTCGCCGCTGCACCCAGCATGCTCGGCGGGACGATCGAGCTCCCCGCGTACCCGTGCACCCACTCGACCCCGCGGCGCATCTCGCCGTGGATCGGCGAGCCCGGCACTTCCGGGACCGTCGCGGTCGTGGGCGCCGGGAAGATGGGCCTCCCCCTGTGCGGCCAGTTCGCCGGCCACGGCTGGCGCGTCATCGCCGTGGACATCGCGCCCGCGGTCGTGGACGCGATCAACGCGGGCCGCTCCCACGTGGACGGCGAGCCCGGACTCGACGAGCTCGTGGCGCGGGCACACGCCGACGGGCTGCTGTCAGCCACGCTCGACGCCGCCGCGGCGGCCGCGGAGGCCGACGTCGTCGTCCTCATCGTCCCGGTCATGCTCGACGACGAGCAGCAGCCGGACTACCGGTACATGGACGCGGCCGTCGGATCGGTCGCCCCCGGGCTCCATGCCGGGTCGCTCGTCGTCTTCGAGACGACCCTGCCCGTGGGCGACACGCGCGGCCGCTTCGCGCCGCGCCTCGAGGAGGTCACCGGGCTGCGCTCCGAGGAGAGCCTTCTCGTCGCGTTCTCGCCCGAGCGCCTCTACTCCGGTCATGCCCTCGCCAACCTCGCCCAGTACCCCAAGCTCGTCGGCGGGCTGGGGGAGGAGTCGCGCCGCCGCGCAGCGGCGTTCTACGGGAGCGTCCTGGACGCGCCGGTCGTCGCGATGAGCAGCGCCGAGGCGGCCGAGTTCAGCAAGCTCGCGGACACGACCTACCGCGACGTGAACATCGCCCTGGCGAACGAGTACGCCCGCTACGCGGATCGCGTGGGAGTGGACGTCCAGGAGGTCATCGCGGCGGCGAACTCCCAGCCCTACAGCCACATCCACCAGCCGGGGATCGGCGTCGGCGGTCACTGCATCCCGGTCTATCCGCACTTCCTCCTCTCGCGGGCCCCCGAGATGGAGCTCGTGGCGGTGTCGCGTCGGGTGAACGACGGGCAGATCGGGATCGCGATCAAGGCGCTCCAGAAGGAGCTCGGGAGCCTCGACGGGGTCGACGTCCTCGTGCTCGGCCTCACGTACCGCGATGGCGTGAAGGAGCTCGCGTACAGCCGCGCGCTCCCGCTCATCGAGCGCCTCACGTTCCACGGCGCCACGGTGTGGGCCTGCGACCCGCTCCTCTCGCCCGCGGAGGTCGAGCGCTGCGCCGCCCGACCGTGGACCTGGGGTGAGCCGAGCCCGGCGAAGGCGATGATCACGCAGACGGCGGACCCGCTGTTCCGGACGATCGATTGGGCGTGGCTGCCCGACCTCCGCGTCGTGTACGACGGGCGGAACAGCCTGCGGACGGTCGCGCTGCCCGAGAGCCTCGCCTACCACGGAGCCGGCGTCCCCGCCGCGCTCCGGGCCGGCGCCCGGTAGCGTCGGGATCGCGACGCGGGCGGCGGCCCGGACGGAGCCGTGAGGATCCTCAGCGTCGTCGGCACGCGACCGCAGCTCATCAAGGCCGCGGCACTGCAGCCTGCCCTCCGAGCGCGCCACGACGAGGTCTTCGTCGATACCGGCCAGCACTGGGACCGGGCGCTCGCGGGGACGTTCTTCGCCGAGCTGGGCCTGTCGCAGCCCGACCACAGCCTCGGCGTGGGCGGTGGCACCGGGACCGAGCAGGTCGGGCGGATGCTCCTGGCGCTCGAGTCGGTGCTCGCAGCGGAGCGGCCCGACGCGGTCCTCGTGTACGGCGACACGAACTCCACGCTCGCGGGCGCCCTCGCCGGCGTGAAGGCCGGCGTGCCCGTCGCGCACGTGGAGGCGGGCCTCCGGAGCTTCGACCGCGCGATGCCCGAGGAGATCAACCGCGTGGTCGCGGACCACCTGGCCACGTGGCTCTTCGCACCGACGCCCGCCGCGGTCGCGAACCTGTGGGCGGAGGGGATCGAGGCCGGCGTCGTGCTCGTCGGCGACCCCATGCAGGACCTCGCCGCCCGGGTCTCGGCGACCGTTCGCGACCCCGCGGCGCTCGGGGAGGTCGCCGCGTCGATCGCCGCGGCCACGACACGCCCCGCCGACGCCATCGCGCTCGTGTCGGGCGGCTACGTCTTCGCGACGATCCACCGCGACGAGAACCGCGACCCCGGCGCGATCCGGGCCTGGGCCGCGATCCTCGCGGACGCGTCTCTCGACGGCGCCCGCCCCGTCATCCTCGCCCTCCATCCGGGGACGCGGGCCGCGATCGATGCCTCCGGGGTGAGGCTCGCGCCGGAGGTCCGGGTCGTGGAGCCGCTGGGCTACCGGATGACGCTCGCGCTCCAGCTCCATGCCGCGGCGGTCCTCACCGACTCCGGGGGCATCCAGCGCGAGGCGGCGTGGCTCGGGACGCCGTGCCTCGTGCTGCGCGGCACCACCGAGTGGGTCGAGGCGGTGGCCGGGTCAGGCGGCTCCATGGTCGTCACCGGCCTCGACCGCGCCCGCG
>CAIYQJ010000192.1 GCA_903928275.1 uncultured Chloroflexota bacterium | reverse complement strand
GCGAGCGAGTAGAGCGGTCCCGCGTATCGCGCGTGCAGCGCCTCGAGCGCGCTCTCGTCGCCGTCACGGACACGCTCGATCAGCGCGGACTCCTCGCGGCGACGCTCCCGCGCGGAGTCGTCCGTGCGCTCCGTCACGGTGGCGTCACGCGGGCCGTTCGCCGGCGTCGTCGGGGGATGCGCCGGGGACCGAGGAGTCCCCGCGGACGTCGGCCGGCGGAGAGGCGCGCCGGGAGACGAGGAGATCCGGCCGGTCGCGGAAGCGATCGAGGACGAGGTAGAAGTTGCGGCGGCTCATGCGGTCGCGCTCGCCGTCGGGCAGCGATGAGGCGCCGCGCTGAGCGTGCCGCTCGAGCGGCAGCGGGATGCGGACCGCGCGGCGGGGCTCCGCGTCCGGGTCCGAGCCGGCCCGCAGGACGAGACTCCACCAGGTGTCGAGGTTCAGGTAGTAGACGAACCTCTCGTCGAGCGGGCCGAGGCGCACGAGATCGTCGCGGCGGAATGCGAGCCAGCGCCCCTCGATCGCGTCGACGTCGGGGCCGGCGGCCTCGTGGAACCGCCGCATGTCCGGTGATGTCGCCCCGAACCCGCCGGTCAGTGCGACCGACGGGTCCGCGAGCACGTCGGCGAGGGGGGTGAGCGCGTCTCCGGTCGCCTCGACCGAGGTGTCCGCGATGACCACGATCGAGCCGCGCGCCCGGCGCAGGCCGACGTTGAGCGCGGCGGCCCGGCCGAGGCGGACGGACGTGCGCACCACCTCGACCGCCTCCCCCCCGACCGACGCGACGTCAGGTGCGCCCTCCTCGAGTCGGGCCACCTGCTCCCGAGACCCCGCATTCTCGACCACGACCACCTGCGTGCCGGCGGGAGCGTGCGCGCGCAGGCCGGCGATCATGCGGGTGGCATCGTCCGGCCACGTGTCGGCGAGGAGTACGACGGTGAACGCGGCGGTGGGGGGCGTGTCGAGGACGGATGGCACGCTCGCGGCGGACCCGTAGCGAGGCACGGCGCCCTCGAGGAGGTCGGGCGGGGCGGCGGGCGTCAGGGCATAGGAGAAGCCGGCGTCCTCGACCTTCCAGCCCGCCTCGTCGATGCGCGCCCGGAGCGCGTCCGCGCGGGCCCAGTCGCGCTCGGCGCGTGCGATGGCGCGGGCATCGGCGAGCGCCACGACCTCGTCCGGCGGTGGTGTCGAGGCCGCGGTCCGGGTCCGGTGGCGGCCGGCGGGAGCGGCATGGTCGTCTCTGTGCACGAGGCCAGTCTAGACGCGCCTCGACGGAGGGTCCTCGAGGTGCGCGGCGGCGGCGGCCGGTGCAGCCCGCAAGGCGGCCGGCAGGCGGACAACCAGCCGCGCGCCGTGCGGTGCGACGTCCTCGGCCCACGCCTCGCCCCCCTGCGCACGGGCGAGCTCGCGGACGATGGAGAGTCCCAGCCCGCTCCCGCCACCCGAGCGCGACGGGTCGCCGCGGTAGAAGCGCTCGAAGGCACGGTCGCGCGTCGCGGGCGGGAATCCGGGACCGTCGTCCTCGACGGTCAGGAGCACCCATCCCGGGGTCTCGTCGACACCGGGGCGCCGCAGCCCGCGGCGCGGGTGAGACCCGGCAGGCGTGGACCGGGCCGAGACGACGATCGTGGCGCCCGCCGTGACCGCCGTGATGGCGTTCTCGACCAGGTTCGCGAGGATCCGGTCCAGCGCGCCGCGGTCCGCGACCAGGATCGCCGCTCCGACGTCGTCGCCCGCCGCGAGCAGCCGCACGCCCGCGGCCCCGGCCGTCGCGTCGAACCGGGCCACTGCGGCCTCGACGACTGCCCGTCCGTCGAGCGGCTCCGGCCGGAGTGAGGTCGTCGTGACCGCGCCACCCACGATGTCGAGCTCGGTCAGCATCGCGCCCAGACGATCCGTCTCCTCGGCGATCGCGCGGGCCGCCCGGTCCGCGTCGGGGCCGGAGGCCGTCCCGTCCCGCAGCGCCTCGGCGAACCCGCCGATGACCGTGAGCGGCGTCCGCAGGTCGTGGCGCACGTTCTGGAGCAGGTCGGCCTCCTCGCGCCGGCGTCGCTCGAGCTCCGCGGTCATGGCGTTGAAGTGGCCGGTCAGCTCACGCACCTCCGTCGGGCCCTCGATCGGGAGCGGGTCGGAGCGACGCGACGGCACCTCCGCGGTCGCAGCGGAGAGCCGGCGCAGCGGCCCGGCGACAGACCGCCAGAGCAGCCAGCCGGTGGGGATCCCGACGAGGACGAGGACGAGCGCGACGACCGCCAGCATCCGCGCCACATCGCGGAGCGCGGCGTCGGCCGACCGGTCGGGCACGGAGACGACCAGCGCCCGCGCCCCGCCGGCCGCCGGG
>CAIYQJ010000191.1 GCA_903928275.1 uncultured Chloroflexota bacterium | reverse complement strand
ATGCGGCAGCGTGACGCCGATCGCGGCGGGTTCCACGTCACCCGCCACCGTTCGAACGAAGCCCATCTCGACCTCCGCGTGCGTGGGACGCCAAGCGTCCGGCGGCCCCGACCCGCATGCGCCGCAGCGGCGCATGACGGGGCGTCGCGGGCGACGCGGGCGACGGGTTGCCCGAGAGGCCAAGACGCACGCAGCCACGACCGCGGCACGGCCACCGCACGTGGGCCGGACGTTGATCGTGGTCGCCCACGTGATGTCGTCCGCCGGGAGGGCTGACTCGCTCCGGGGGGCATGTCGCGCGATGGCCCCCCGGCCGACCCGCGCTAGACTGGCCGGCGTCGGGCCCTCTCGCGGCGCCTTTGCGGCGCCGAGAGCAGGTCCCCTCCCCTGACGCCACCCGCGGCGCCGATCTGCGCCGCGGCGCGCTTCCGAGGTCACCGTGTTCATCCGCTGGGGCGCCTTCGTCTACCGGCACCGGAAGATCGTCGCGCTCGTCATGCTCGCCATCGCGCTCCTGTCGCTCCCGTTCGCCACGAAGGCGCCGGGAGAGCTGCGGGCGGGGGGCTGGCTCGACCCTGGCTCCGAGTCGGCGACGGTGGCCGATCGCCTCGCAGCGGAGTTCGGGACCGGCAAGAGCTCGCTCATCGTCCTCGTCCGGGCGGACGCGGCCGGCGCGGACGCCACGTCACCCGCCTTCCAGCAGGCGATCGCCACGACCGTCGCCGGCCTGAAGGGCGATCCGAGCGTCGCGGGCGTCGTGGGGTTCGCCGAGACCGGCGACCACCGGTTCATCAGCACGAAGGGCGACGCGGCGTACGTCCTCGTGAACCTGGCCGTGACCGACGAGGACTCGGTCGCGCTGTACCCGGCCCTGCGCGCGAAGCTCGCTGCCCCGGCGGGCTACTCGGTCCTCGTGAGCGGGTATGCGCCCCTCACGCTCGACTCGACCGCCCAGCAGGAGAAGGACCTCCAGCGAGGCGAGTCGCTGGCGATCCCGTTCACGATCATCATCCTCGTCGCGGTGTTCGCGTCGATCGTCGCGGCCGGGATGCCGCTGCTCGTCGCCGGCCTCGCGATCCCGACGTCGCTCATGCTCGTCTACTGGATCGCCCAGTGGACGCAGATGGCTGACTACACCCTGAACATCGCGACGATGCTCGGCCTCGCGCTCGCGATCGACTACTCGCTCTTCATCGTCAGCCGGTTCCGCGAGGAGCTGGCGCGCGGCCGGACCGTCGAGCAGGCGACCGAGAAAGCGATCGGGACGAGCGGGAAGGCCGTCCTCTTCTCGGGCCTCGCCGTCGCGATCGGGCTGTCCGGGCTCATGCTCTTCCCGTTCCCGGCCATCCGCTCGATCGGCCTGGGCGCGGCCGTCGTCGTCATCTGCTCCGTGCTGTTCGCGCTCACGTTCCTCCCGGCGATGCTCGGGATGCTCGGCCCGCGCGTCAACTCCCTGTCGGTCGCCGGCCTCGTGCGCCGCCTCCACCTGGGTTCCGGGCGGGGAGACGCGCCGAGGACGGAGGAGGAGATGGCGAGCAGCCGCTGGGAGCGCGTCGCGAAGGCCGTCATGGCGCACCCGGTGGCCGTCATCGTGCCGGTCCTCATCTTCCTCCTCATCCTCGGGTCGCCCTTCTTCCGCCTGGAGCAGGGCGTGCCGGGGGCGGACTCACTGCCGCCCGGACTCGAGAGTCGCGAGGCGTACCTCGCGATCCAGAACGAGTTCGCGCCCGGCACCACGACGCCGATCACGATCCTCGCGGACGTCGCCGGCGACCCGACATCGCCGGCCGACATCGCCGCGGTCGCCGCGTATGCCGACCGGCTCGCCGCTGTCGCCGGCGTCACGCGCGTCGACGGACCGTTCACGGTCACCGACCCGAAGACCGGGCAGCGCGTCCCGCTCGCGCAGGTGCAGCAGGCCTACGCGGCGCCGGCGGCGCAGCGACCCGCGTGGGTCGCCGCGCTCACCGCCCAGTACATCCGCGGATCCACCGTGCGGCTCGACGCGATCGCTCCGTACAACCCCGCGAGCCGCGCCGCCACCGACATGATCCCCGTCATCCGCGCCGTGGCGCCCGGTGACGGGATCACGGCGGCCGTTGGCGGGAGCGCCGCCCTGGCTGCGGACTTCCTCGCCGGCGAGGCGCGCCTCCTCCCGTTCGTGATCGCCTGGACCATGCTCGCGACGATGGTGATCCTCTTCCTGCTCTTCGGGTCGATCGCCATCCCGATCAAGGCCGTGATCATGACCCTGCTCTCGGTGTCCGCGAGCTTCGGTGCGCTCGTGTGGATCTTCCAGGAGGGGAACCTGTCGGGCTTCCTGAACTTCCAGTCCCTCGGGTACACCATCGCCGGGCTCCCGATCATCATGTTCTGCATCATCTTCGGGCTCTCGATGGACTACGAGGTGCTCCTGCTCTCACGGATCCAGGAGGCCTACCGTCGGACGGGCGACAACACGACCGCCGTCGCGGAGGGGCTCGTCCGCACTGCCCGCGTGATCACCGGCGCGGCGCTCGTCATGGTCTCCGTATTCCTCGGGTTCGCGTTCGCCGACAGCGTCGCGATCAAGTCGGTGGGCGTCGGGATGGCCGTCGCCGTGCTCATCGATGCGACGATCGTCCGCGTGCTCCTGGTGCCGGCGACGATGCGGCTGCTCGGGAGGTGGAACTGGTGGGCGCCCGGCCCCCTGAAGCACCTGGCCGACCGGATCGGGTTCGACCACATCGAGGACCTCCCGGACGAGGAAGCCGAGGGGTCCGGTGCGGGGACGGCAGGAGCCGCGGGGATTGCCTGACGACGACGTCCGGAGCGTGACCGGCGAGGTGATCGACGGGCCGGGGATGCCGACAGGCGCCGGCCCCGCGTCGCGGAGCCCGTGGGACGATGGGATCCCGCCAGTCGGTCGCGACCCGCTCTCTGGCGGGATCCGCTTCCGCACATACCGCCTGGCCGGCCCCCCGGGCGGGTTCGGCCTGTGGTTCGGCATCGGCCTCCTGGCGCTCGGCGCGTACCTCGTCCTCGCCGCGACGTTCCCGGCGGTCGCCGCCGCGGGGTCCGCGGTCGTCGTCGTCGCGGGCTTCGCCCTCATCGTCGCGGGCGGCTCCGGTCGTCTCGGGTCCTGGGCCGTCTACCTCGGCGCGCCGGTCGCCGCCATCGGCATCGTGCAACTCGGCCACGCGGCGGGCCTGCTGCCCGGCGGCGGGTGGACGACGCTCGCCCTCGGCGTCGCGTGCCTCGCGCTCGCCGCCTGGCGCGCCGTGCGTCACCGCGGCTGGCGGGCCCTCGCGGTGTTCGGCGGCGTCCTCGCGATCGTGGGCGGCGTGCAGGCCGCGGGCGCGGTCGTGCCGGGGCTGCCGTCCGCCGGCGAGCTCGTGGTTCCGGGGTTCCTCGTGGTCGTGGGGGTCATCGTCCTCGCCCGGGCATTCCGCCGCCCCTGAGCTCGGCAGGGCAGCCGGAGAGGCGCCGCCGCGTCAGGCCCTCGTGGCCGGCCCCACCCGTACCAGCGCCGTGTCGACCGCGTCGCGGAGGCCGTCGGCGATGCGCTCCAGCTCCGGCTCGGTCACGACGAACGGCGGCCCCAGGAGGATCGCGTCCCCGTTCGTGCCGTCCGCGCACCCGGTCCCCGAGTAGATGAGGAGCCCGTCCTCGCGTGCGGCGGCGACGATCGCCTCCGTGAGCTTCGCCGTCCGCGGGAACGGCCGGCGGCTCTCGCGGTCCGCGACGAGCTCCACACCGACGAGGAGGCCGGCTCCCCGGATCTCGCCGACGTTCGGGTGACCGCCGAGGCGTTCGGCGAGGAGCTCGCGCAGGAGCGTCCCCTTGGTGGCGCTCGCGGCCACGAGGTCCTCCTCGCGGAGGATCCGCAGGACCTCGCGCGCCACCGTGGCGCCACCGATCGAGTGGCTGTACGTGAAGCCGTGGACGAACCCCGAGCCCTCGACGACGGTCCGGTGGACGCGATCGCTCGCGGCGACGAACCCGAACGGCCAGTAGCCCGATGTCGCGCCCTTGGCCGCGACGACGATGTCCGGCCGCGCGGCCCAGTGGTCGAGCCCGAACCACGTCCCGGTCCGACCGAACCCGGTCATGACCTCGTCTGCGATCACGAGGACGCCATGGCGGCGGCAGACATCGATGACGGCGCGCCAGTAGCCATCCGGCGGGACGACGGCACAGAGCGTCGCTCCCACGATGGGCTCGGCGACGAACGCGGCGACGCTGTCGGGTCCGGCCGAGAGGATGGTCCGCTCCAGCTCGAGCGCGAGGGCGACCGGGTCGGCGAGGGCAGCCGCGCCGGCCTCTCCCGCGCGATACGGGTACGCGACCGAGACGTGGCGGAACCGCCCGAGCCACCCCTCGTACGGGCGTCGGAGCGGGCGCCGCCCCGACAGGTCGAGCGCGCCGAGCGTGTTGCCGTGGTAGCTGCCCCAGCGGGCGATGACCGTCCAGCGCTCGGCCTCGCCGCGCGCGACGTGGTAGGCACGGGCGAGCTTGAGCGCCGTCTCGAGCGCCTCCGACCCACCGCTCACCGGGTAGATCGCGGCGGGGCCATCGAGCGGCAGGAGCGGGCCGAGGTCGTGCGCGTACGCCTCGAGCGGTTCGGATGTGAACGCGGTCGGGTGCGCGTACGCGATCCGGCGGAGCTGCTCGCCCACCGCGTCGCCGATCTCGCGGCGGCCGTGCCCCACGTTCACGACGACCGCGCCGCCCGCCGCGTCGAGGTACGCGCGACCCGCTGCATCGTGGATCGTGGAGCCCTCCGCGCGGATCGCGACGGGCAGCGCGCGGCCGGGAGCGCGCGAGAAGACGACGCCGGCGACCGCCGGGGGTTCGATGTCCATGCTCATCGCCTGAGTCTAGCGAGCGCCGAGGGCGATGCGTCCGCGGTCGGCACCTCGCGAACCTCTCGCTGCTCGACCGCCGGGGGGTCGTCCGCGCCGCCGGGTCGGACCGGGAGGGTCGGCTCGGCGAGGGCCGCCCCAGCCTCGGGCGCGCCGAAGTCCCATGGTCGCGGGTCCTCCTCCTGCACGCCGTGCGGCCACGACTCGTCGGGCCGCTGGCGGAACAGCGACCAGTCTGCCGGCCCGAGCGCCCGCAGGAGGGCGAAGCCGATCACCAGGAGGACGACCGGCGGCCCGGCGGTCCCGAGGAAGCTGAGGATGGCGTCCATTCGGCACCCACATCGTGCCACCGAAGCCGCGACCAGGCCTCCGGACGCGAGCCCCACGACGACGCGTGTCGGCGGCCCGCCCTGCGCACGGATGCGGCCCGACCGCGGGCCCTGTCGACACGCAGGCGTCGCGGATGCCGTCGTCCCTTACCGCGCGCACCCGAGGATGATGTCGAAGCGCCCTCCCGCCGCGGCGCATTGGCTGGGGTTCATCCCCGGGAGGGGCCTGGTCTGCTCTGGCTGGACGAACGGGAGCCGGACGCCCGGCATCTGCAGCGCGGCCAGCAGGAGCACGACGAAGAGGAACAGGAGCAGCAGCGGCCGGGCACGATCGCTCACGGACATACCTTACCGAGCCCGGCCGACGCTGGCCCGCCGTGCGCGTCGCTCTCGCACCGCGCCGAGGAGGCCCTACACCCTGCCCTTCGTCTGAGTCCGAGCTGTACACGCTCAGCTACGCGGTGTGAGCGCCGCCGGACGGCGGCCTGGGGAGGTCTGTTGACGCATGGGACGCAAACCGAAGTACGACTGGCGCGGGACCGTCCTTCCCGCCGCGGTCGCGTTCGTCGAGAGCTTCACGACCGGCGTGACACTGCGGCAATGCTTCTACTTCCTCGTCTCGCGGGCGTTCATCACGAACGACAAGACGAGCTACGGCCTCCTGTCCCGCTGGACGACCGAGGCCCGCGATGCCGGCGTGTTCCCGGACTTCATCGACAACGGCCGGCGCATCCACCGCCCGACGGTCTTCGCGAGTCCTGACGACGCGTTTGACTGGCTCTCGAGCGTCTACCGACGCGACCGGACGGAGTACGCCGACACGTCGGTCTACCTGGGCGTGGAGAAGGCGGGACTGGTCGCGCAGCTGGCCGAGGGTGTGGGAGTTGCGCCGCGCCGGCTACATCGAGCGCGTCCCGGAGAAGGGCCTCACGTCGAGCGGACGCGCGTGCTGGCGCTACGTGGCGACCGGTCTGGGGCTGGCAGGGCTGGCGTGAGCGACGAATCCGACCAACTCTGGCTGGACGACCGCGTGGCCGATGTCGAGAACGGCATCGAGGCCGTTCTCGACATCTACCGCAACTGGACCGATGGGCGCCATCTGGCCCGGCTCCACGAGGGGTCCGCGTTCGACTACGTCATGGAGAACGTCCCCCGGTTCCGGCTCGGGCGTCCCGACGTTCCCGCCCTGCTCATGGGTACCAACCTCTCGTTCAGCGCCGTGGCGCAGTTGACCGACGCCAGCATCGCCACGGTTCTAGAGGACGCGGCACTTATCGGAACCGATAAGTCCGAACGAGTCGGCACCGACGGCGTGAAGGGCCGCACCGGGCGCCCGCGCAAGCCGGTCCCCGAACCCGT
>CAIYQJ010000190.1 GCA_903928275.1 uncultured Chloroflexota bacterium | reverse complement strand
GAGCGTTGCCCCGTCGGTCGAGCCCACCTCGGCCCCCACGGCCTCGCCCGCCGGCAGCGTCCTCGCTGCCACCAGCAAGCCGCACATCACCCCGCCGCCGACGAACACGTCGGGCACAGGCAACAGTGGCGGAGGCATCGGCCTCGCCGCGCTCCTCGTGCTCCTGGTGTCCGCAGCCGGCGTCATCCTTCTCGCCACGCCGAAGCGACGTTCGACGCGGCGGTGACACAGGGAGGGCGCCCCGAGCGCACCACCCCGTGACTGGAGAGACCCGGGCCTCACGGCCCGGGTCTCTTCTTTCCTGCGACGAGAGTCGCATCCGGCGCGGCGGCCGGCATTCTGGTCGCTTCGCGCGCGGCCGTGGCGGGTCCGATCAGACCTCGATCCGATCCCCGGGCTCCACGATCCGCACGGGCCCGGCGAACCCGGCTCGCGCGGCCTCGATGACGGTGGCGCGGTCGTACTTCGAGAGGACGTGCGTGAGGAGGAGACGGCCGGCGCCGGTCTCTGTCGCGAGCAGGGCCACGGCGCGCGCGTCGAGGTGCATGGCGTCCACCGGGACCGGGCCCGTCCCGAAGGACGCCTCCACGAGCAACGTGTCGCCGGGTCGGATGAGCGACGCGAGGTCGTCCGCCCTGCCGCAATCCCCGCTGTACACGAGCCCTGGGCGGTCCGCCGCATCGGCCGGCGTCACGCGGAACGCGTAGCTGTCCTCGGTGTGGACGACGCGCCGCGCCTCGACGTCGAACGGCCCCACCCGCCAGGTCCCCGGCGTGAGCGTCTCCACGTCGAGCGACGCGCGCGTGAAGCCGGGCTCGGCGTGGAGGTCGTCGAGGCGACGCTCGATACCGGCCGGGGCGAGCACGCGCACCCGCCGCGGCGGGTCGAACTCGTAGCAGAGGTAGTGACGGAGCGGCACGAGGTCCACGAAGTGGTCGGGGTGCAGGTGGCTGATCACCACGCCCTCGAGCGTGCTCGGCTCGACCGTGGCGGCGACGTTCGCGTACGCGCCGTGGCCGAGGTCCAGGACGATGGCGCGGCCCGCGTGCAGGAGGACGTACGCGGCGCCCACCGACCCCGGTCGGTCCGAGTAGGCGGGTCCGGCACCCGCGACGATCAGCTTCACTCGGACGATGCTACCCGCCCGCGCGGGCCCTCGCCGCTCGCGGCCTTTCCCAACACTCGGGAGCGGTGGGTCAGATCGGGCCGATACCGCCAGAAGGTGCATTCCAGCTGTTGGTAGGGGATGGAGGATTGATCGGTCCCTGGTCGTGTCGCTCCCGTCGCATTAAGACTGCGCATACTGGACAGCGATGGTGTTCTTCACGTGGTCTTGGCTCATGAGTGAGGCACGCGAAGGCGCCAAGCTGATCGAGGTCCTGCACCTCGCCTTCCTCCAGGCGCTGCCGTCGCACCTGCCGCTGGCCGACTACGTCGTGAAGGGCGGGGCGAACCTGCGACTGTTCGAGCAGAGTGCTCGCCGATCCGGGGACATCGACCTCGACTACGCCGGTCGGTCGGATCGGTTC
>CAIYQJ010000189.1 GCA_903928275.1 uncultured Chloroflexota bacterium | reverse complement strand
GTGATCTACGACGTCATCGACGTGATCCTCGAGTCGAACAACTACGCGCGCGTCCCACGCCCCCTGCTCGCGTGGTATCGGCGCCGGGAACGCGGCTGGGCTCGCCGCGCCGACGCGATCGTCACCGTGAACGACCCGATCGCCGACCACCTGGCGCGCGCCTGGCGTCTCCCGCTGCGCCCCACCGTCCTCCTCAACTGCCAGCCGCGATGGGATCCGCCGGAGCCGCGCCCGGACCTCATCCGGGCGGCAGCCGGCCTCCCCGCCGAGCGCCGGATCGTCCTGTTCCTCGGTCGTCTCGGGCGCGAGCGCGGCCTCGAGGAGGCCGCCGAGGCCGTGCTCCGCGTCGACGATGCCGTCCTCGTCATGCTCGGGTTCGGGCCGTGGGCCGACCGGCTCCGCCAGCGTGACCGCGACCCGCGGTTCGCCGGCCGCCACGTGACGCTGCCCGCGGTCCCGCCGGATGACGTGCCGAGCTGGACCGCGTCGGCGGACGTCTCGATCGTGGCCGTCCCGGCGAACTCGCTCAACCAGCGTCTCTCCACGCCGAACAAGCTCTGGGAGAGCCTGACCGCGGGAACGCCCGTCGTCGTCGGGCGCGACCTGGAGGTCATGCGCGCCATCGTGGAGGCGGACGGGCTGGGCGCGGTGGCGGACCCGGCCGACCCCGAGGACCTCGCGCGTGCGCTCGCGACGCTGCTCGACGCGCCGGCGGGGGAGCGTGCGGCGATGCGCGCCCGCTGCCGCGCCGTGACGCGTGACCGGTACAGCTGGGAGGTGGCGGTCGAGCCGTACCTGGCTCTCGTGCGGAGCCTGGCGCCTCCTGCCTGACGCGCCCGGCCCCCCGAAGGTCGCTCGCACCGCGCCTGCGTCGGTTGCAGGAGACGGCATGGTACTCGCGGTGTCCGGCGATGGACCTTCCGGGACCTCCCCGTTGCCGGGGCGCTCTCTACACTCGGGGTCGTGGGCACTGAACGAGCGGCCGACTTCGTCTCGGCGACGGCGGATGAGCGGGATCCGGCGGCCGAGGTCGCCGCCCGCCTGCCGATCACCGATCGCCCGTCGTGGCTCATGCTGGTCGGGCTGGGGCTGCTCGTGCTCGCCGGCATCGCGTGGGCGGTCTTCGGCAGCGCGCCCGACGCCGTCGCCGGCCGCGGCATGGTCGTCCCGGCGCAGGGGTTCGTCGAGGTGGGGACCGAGCTCCAGGGGACCGTCGTCGCCGTCGATGTCTCGCCCGGGGACGAGGTCCAGGCAGGGTCGATGGTCGCCCGGATCCGGACCGATGACGGCGTGACCGTGACGGTCATCAGCCCCGTCGACGGCCGCATCGCGACCGTGCTCATCCGTGCCGGCGGGGTCACGGACCGGGGCACCGCGCTCCTGACCGTGGAGCCCAGCGGCTCCGAGATCGTGGTGGTCGCGTTCGTGGCGGCCGGCCCGGGCAAGCGCATCGAGGCCGGCATGCCGGTGCTGGTCGGCCTGGCGTCCGTCCCGCGCTCCCAGTACGGCATGCTCGAGGGGCACGTGGACGCGGTCTCGCCCGTCCCCGTCTCGCCCGAGCGCGTCGTCCTCGTCGTGGGCGGCAACCTCAGCCTCGCCGACTACTTCCTCACCCAGGGACCCATCCTCGAGGTGACGATCGGTCTCGAGCAGGACGCCTCGAATGCGAGCGGCTACCGCTGGACCACGGGGCAGGGACCGGCGACGGCCGTCACCCCCGGAACCCTGGCGGAGGTCTCCGTCGTCGTGTCGGACGTGGCCCCGGTGCAACGGATCGTGAGGTGAGCGCCGAGCCCACCGACGGGCCCGTGCTCCGCAGGCTGTTCCGCTCGGGGCCGTCGGCGTTCGTCTTCGTCTGCGTCGCGGGGACCATCGCGCTCGTCCCCGGCCTCGCCGTCCCCCTCCTCGTGCGGACGTTCCTCGACGAGTACCTCATCGCGGGCGCCACCGAGTGGGCGGTCCCCATCGTCGTCGGCCTGACTGCCGCCGCGATCGTGGCCGGCGCCCTGAGCTGGCTGCAGTACCGGGTCCTCACCCGGTTCGCGGTCCGCCTGAGCGCCACCGGCTCCACCGCGTTCACCTGGCACGCCCTGAGGATCCGCGTGCCGGCCGTGGACGGTCTCGGCGCGGCGGACGTCACCGCCCGGGGAGCGGCGACGCAGCGGCTGGCCTTCCAGGCCGGGATGCTCCTGCCCCTCGCGCTCGTCAACATCCTGACCGTCGTCGTGTTCAGCCTCGCCCTGCTCGCGCTGGACCTGCGCCTTGGGGCCGCCGCCCTGGCGGTCGTGGCCGTCTCGATGCTCGCCTCCGGTGGCCTGCTGCGCCGACGGGAGGGCCGCCAGGACGCCGTGGACCGCACCCGCGTCGCGCAGTCGGCCCTCACGAGCGAGATCGTCTCGAGCATCGAGACCGTGAAGGCGGGCGCAGCGGAGCAGTGGGTCTTCGACCGCTGGAGCCGATCGCGCGACACGGTCGGCCGGGCGGAGTCGGCCCTCGGGGCGGACGGGCAGCTCCTCGGGACGATCGGACCGCTCACGCCGACCTTCGGCCTGGGCGTCGTCCTCGCGGTCGGCTCGGCCCTGGTCCTCGCCGGCCAGCTCTCGCTCGGGACCCTCGTGGCATCGCAGGGCATCCTGCTCCAGGTCCTGGTGCCGGCCGGCCAGCTCGTCTGGCTCGGCGTCCTGCTCGGCGCGCTGACGAGCGCGGAGCGCCAGGCGGCCCTCGTGGCCGACCTGCCCCTCGATCCCGAGGTGCGCCCGGTCCCCCATGCGCCGGGAGCCATGGCACCCGACGACGGCCCGGTCGGGGTGCGCCTGGCCGCGGTCACCTTCGGGTACGCGACGGACGAAGAGCCCCTGCTCGACCGCATCGACCTCGACGTGCCGGCGGGCAGCCGGGTGGCGCTCGTGGGCGGCAGCGGGAGCGGCAAGTCGACGCTGGTGCGGCTCGTGGTCGGCGAGCTCCAACCCTGGTCCGGTCACGTGGCGATCGACGGCGTGCCGCGCCTCGAGCTGCCGCGCGAGGTGCGGACCCGGGCCATCGCCTACGTCCCGCAGGTGCCGACGCTGGTCCCCGGCACGATCCGCGACAACATCACGCTCTTCGACGACTCCGTGACCGCGGACGAGGTCCTCGCGGCCATCCGGGACGCCCGTATCGACACCGCCATCGCGGCGCGGCCCATGGGGCTCGGCGAGGCGGTGGCGGGCTCCGGCGACGGCTTCAGCGGCGGCGAGATGCAGCGGATCGCCATCGCGCGCGCGCTGTGCCGCCGG
>CAIYQJ010000188.1 GCA_903928275.1 uncultured Chloroflexota bacterium | reverse complement strand
GAAGGCCGGCGCCGAGGCCGCCCAGGGACTGCTGGACGAGAACCCGGCGGGCCTCTGACCGGGCGGCACGGAACACGTCCCGGTGCGGGATCGCCAGCGGGACGTGGAGCGGTCTCTCGTCCGCGTCGAGCGCCTCCCGGCCCGCGGAGATGGCGGGTCCGCGCATACGGGAAGCCCGCGCCCGGGCCCGCCCGGGTCGGTCAGTCGCGGCCGGCGAGGAGTTCCAGCGTCCGATCGCCGCGGGGAAACGAGCTCTGCGTGCCGGGACGAAGCACGCTCTCGGTCGCGCATCGCACCCCGAGGCCGACCGCCGCCTCCTCCGTGAGACCCGCCGCCAGTCCGTAGGCGAACGCCCCGATGAACGCGTCTCCAGCCCCGGTCGTGTCGACCGCCCTGACGGCGCTCGCGGGGATGCGCCGGACGACCCCGTCCGCGCCCAATAGCGCGGCGCCGCGAGACCCGAGCGTCACGACGACGCGAGCCCCGGCCGCGGCCGCGAATGCGGTGATCTCGGCGTCGGTCGCCTCGCTCGACGAGCCGGAGAGCCGCGCGAACTCCGTCTCGTTCGGGATGAGCCAATCCGCGGCGGCGAGCAGCGCGGGGTCGAGGTCTGCGGCGGGCGCCGGGTTGAGCACCGTCTTCGCGCCGAGCGCGCGCGCTGCGGCGAACGCGGCCGCCGTCACCGCCTGCGGGATCTCGAGCTGGCCGATCACGACATCCAGGGGCGCGAGGGCCTCGAGCGCGATGACGGCGTCTTCGGGCCGCATCGCGCCGTTCGCGCCCGGCACCACGATGATCCGGTTCGCGCCGTCCGCCTCCACCCAGATCGGCGCCACGCCGCTGGCCCCCGGCACGCGGGCGACGTGCGACGTGTCGATCCCGAGCGTCTCGAAGTTCGCCATGGTCATGGTCCCGAAGACGTCGTCTCCGAGGGCGTTGACCATCGCGACATCGGCGCCGAGGAGGCGCGCCATCACGGCCTGGTTGGCGCCCTTGCCACCGAAGCCGATTCGGAAGTCGTCGCCCAGGACGGTCTCGCCTGCCGACGGCGCCCGCGACACGTAGGCGATGAGGTCGACCATCGTGCTCCCGACCACCGCGACCCGTGGCTGCATGTCGCTCGCTCCCTCCTCCTCCCGCTGCACGACCGCAGCGCGGATCGCCGCACCGCATGACCGACGCGACGGCCTCTTGACGGCCGGCCGCCCCGTCCCTACGTTGCCCTGAACGCTATCAGGTGGCGCACCCCATGTACGAGAGCGCGTTCTGGTCCTCGCCGGTCCTCCGGTCGGTCATGCCGGTCGTCGAGTCGTCGCGTCACGTGTGGACGGACCCCGACGAAGTGGAGCGGGTCGCGGACTGGCTGGCATACGAGCCGCTCGCCTGGCCGGAGGCGACGGCCGCCCTCGACACGCCCCTCGCTCGCGACTCCCTCACAGACTTCCTCATGCTCGTCAACAGCCTCAACTTCGCCTTCAGCGACTTCGCGACCGGCGTGAAGTTCGAGGCCGAGCGCGGGGGCCGATGGTGGTCGGACAGCGACGGCCTGAACGCCTGCCTCCTGAACGCGCTCGACGCGGGCATCCCGGTCACCGATGGACGCTGGATGTCGGGAGCGAGCGTCGCGGACCTGGAGCACGTCTTCGCCGGCAGCATCCGGATGCCGATGCTCGAGGAGCGCGCGGCGATCCTCAACGCCGTGGGAGCCGTGCTCGTCGACCGCCACGGAGGGCGCTGGAGCGGCTGGCTGCGGTCTTGTGCCCCCGCGATGTACGCGGGCGGCGACGGGTTGCTCGAGCGCCTGCCGGCCGAGTTCCCGCGCTTCCGCGACGTCTCCACCTACGACGGGCGCGAAGTGCGGATCTTCAAGCTCGGGCAGCTGGCCCTCTGGCAGCTCCATGCGGCGCATCGGGCAGCGGGCGACTTCGCGGTGACCGACCTCGGCGACATGACCGCCTTCGCCGACTACATCGTCCCCGTCGCGCTGCGGCTCATGCGGATCCTGGGCTACAGCGACGCACTGGAACAGCGGATCGCGGCCGGGATCGAGATCCCCCGCGACAGCGAGGAGGAGATCGAGATCCGCGCGCACACGCTGCACGCGACCGCGCTCCTCACGGAGGCCGTGAACCGGCGCAGGCCGGCAGACGACCAGGTCGTGATCCCGCGGATCGACTACCGGCTCTGGAAGACGTACCACGCGACGAGCTGGCCGCATCACCTGACCCGCACGACGATGTACTGAGAGAGCACGGCGACCCTCGGCCCCTCGGTCGGACCCTCTGGACCCCGCAGCGGGAGCCTCCCGGCAGGGGTATTGGGAGCCCGGAACGGCGACAATGCATCGTCGGCTGCACAGGGCCACCATGCCCCGGGCCGCCGCGACGCGCCTATCTCATCGGCGTCCTGCCGCCCGGGTGACCCCGGACACGAGGGCGCACGCGATCCCCCAAGGAGGCTCGGGACCTGTTTATGGACCAGCAGTGGGTATGCCTTGACGGCAACGAAGCGGCGGCGCGGGTGGCCTACGCCGCGAGCGAGGTCATCTCGATCTTCCCGATCACCCCGGCATCGCCGATGGCGGAGCATGCGGACGATTGGGCGGCCGCGGCACGGCCGAACCTGTGGGGCTTCGTGCCCGACGTGGTCGAGATGCAGTCCGAGGGCGGTGCGGCCGGCGCCATGCACGGCGCGCTCCAGAAGGGCGCCCTGGCGACGACGTTCACGGCGTCGCAGGGTCTCCTCCTCATGATCCCGAACATGTTCAAGATCGCCGGAGAGCTGACTCCGGCTGTCATCCACGTGGCCGCCCGCACGATCGCCACCCACGCGCTCTCCATCTTCGGCGACCACAGTGACGTGATGCACGCGCGCGCCACCGGCTGGGCGATGCTCGCCGCCGGGTCCCCCCAGGAGGCCCACGACTTCGCACTCGTCTCGCACGCCGCCACCCTCCGCGCTCGCGTGCCGTTCCTCCACTTCTTCGACGGCTTCCGGACGTCGCACGAGGTGAACAAGATCGCCGTCCTCGCCGACGACGACATGCGAGCGCTCATCCGCGACGAGGACGTCCTCGCCTTCCGGGCCCGCGGCATGACGCCGGACGCGCCCGTCGTGCGTGGCACGGCGCAGAACCCCGACGCGTTCTTCCAGGCGCGCGAGGCGGGGAACCTCTACTACCTCGCGGTCCCCGGGATCGTCGAGGAGGTCATGGCCGAGCTCGCTGCGCGGACCGGCCGCCGCTACGGGCTCGTGGACTATCACGGCGCCCCGGATGCGGACCGCGTGGTCGTCGTCATGGGGTCGGCCGCCGGCGCCGTGGACGAGACCGTCGACGCGCTCAACGCGGCGGGCGCTCGCGTCGGCGCCCTCAAGATCCGCCTGTTCCAGCCGTTCCCCATCGATCACGTGATGGCCGCGCTGCCGTCCACGGTCCGCGCGATCGCCGTCCTCGACCGGACCAAGGAGCCTGGCGCGGTCGGCGAGCCGCTCTACCAGGCGATGGTGGCCGCCCTCGCCGAGCGGATGGACTCCGACGATCCGCCGTTCGCCGCGATGCCCCGCGTCATCGGGGGCCGCTACGGCCTCTCCTCCAAGGAGGTGACGCCGGGGATGATCAAGCCGGTCTTCGACGAGCTCGCCGATGAGCGGCCGAAGCGGCACTTCACGGTCGGCATCTACGACGACGTGACGCACCTGAGCCTGCCCATCGAGAGCGAGTTCCGTGGTCCGCGGCCGGCAGGCGAGGTCCAGGCCGTCTTCTTCGGCCTCGGGTCGGATGGCACCGTCGGCGCGAACAAGGCGTCCGTGAAGATCATCGGCGAGGGGACGGACCTCTTCGCCCAGGGCTACTTCGTGTACGACTCCAAGAAGTCGGGCGGCATCACGGTCTCCCACCTGCGGTTCGGGCCGAACCCCATCGAGTCCGCCTACCTCATCGACGCAGCCGACTTCGTCGCGTGCCACCAGTTCGGGCTCCTGGAGAAGACGGACGTGCTCGGGTACGCGAAGCCCGGCGCCACCTTTCTCCTCAACTCGCCCTACGGGCCCGCCGAGGTGTGGGATCACCTGCCCGGCTCGGTCCAGCAGCAGCTGATCGACAAGGCCATCGACCTCTGGGTGATCGACGCGTTCGCCGTCGCCACCGAGGTGGGGATGGGTAACCGCATCAACACGATCATGCAGCCCTGCTTCTTCCACCTGGCCGGCGTGCTGCCGCCCGACGAGGCGATCGCGCGGATCAAGGGCTTCGTGGAGAAGACGTACGCCAAGCGCGGCCAGGCCGTGGTCGACCGCAACTTCGCGGCGATCGACATGTCGATCGCGAAGCTCGGCCACGTGGACCTGCGTGCCGTCGCCACCGGCTACGCGATCCCGGCGCTCATCCCCGACGACGCGCCGGACTTCGTGCGCGGCGTCACCGCGGCTCTCATGGCGGGCAGGGGCGACCTGCTGCCGGTGAGCGCGTTCCCGATCGACGGCACGTTCCCCTCGGGGACCACGAAGTACGAGAAGCGGGCGATCGCCCACGAGATCCCGATCTGGGATCCGTCGATCTGCATCGACTGTGGCAAGTGCGCCATGGTCTGCCCGCACGCGGCCATCCGGATGAAGGTGTTCCCGGCCGACGCGGTCGCGGGTGCCCCGGCCGGCTACCAGAGCAAGGAGTTCAAGGCGCGCGAGCTCGTCGACCATCGGATCACGATCCAGGTCGCGCCCGACGACTGCACCGGATGCGGCATCTGCGTGGACGTCTGCCCGGCCAAGAGCAAGACCGAGGTGCGCCACAAGTCGATCAACATGGCGCCCGCGGCGGACTACCGGGACGTGGAGCGCCCGCACTGGGAGTTCTTCCAGTCCATCCCGCCCCTGGACCGGACACTCCTGCCCCACGACACCGTCAAGGGGTCCCAGGTCCTGGAGCCGCTCTTCGAGTTCTCCCTCGCGTGCAGCGGTTGCGGCGAGACGCCGTACCTCAAGCTCATCTCCCAGCTGTTCGGCGACCGGATGATCGTCGCGAACGCCACGGGCTGCTCGTCGATCTACGGCGCCAACCTGCCCACGACGCCGTGGACGGTGAACGCCGAGGGCCGCGGCCCGGCCTGGAACAACTCGCTCTTCGAGGACAACGCCGAGTTCGGCCTCGGGATGCGACTCGCCCTGGACGCGCAGGCCGCTCACGCCCGCCAGCTGCTCGCGGAGCTGGCGCCCGTGGTGGGCGACGCGCTCGTCGGCGAGCTGCTCGAGAGCACCCAGGACACCGAGGCGGAGATCGCCGCCCAGCGGGTCCGCGTGGACCGGCTTCGCGCGGTCCTCGCCCGGGTCGACGGCGATCGTGGCGCCGACGCCCGACGTCTGCTCGCGCTCGCCGACGACCTCGTTCGTCGGGGCGTGTGGATCATCGGCGGTGACGGCTGGGCCTATGACATCGGCTACGGCGGCCTGGACCAGGTCCTGAGCTCCGGGCGCAACGTGAACATCCTCGTGCTCGACACGGAGGTGTACTCGAACACCGGCGGCCAGGCGTCGAAGGCCACCCCGCGCGGCGCCGTGGCCAAGTTCGCTGCGGCCGGCAAGTCCACCGGCAAGAAGGACCTCGGCGCGGTCGCGCGCGCGTACGGCAACGTGTACGTCGCCCAGATCGCGATGGGCGCGAACGACGCGCAGACCACGAAGGCGCTCCTCGAGGCCGACGCGTGGCCGGGCACGTCGCTCGTCATCGCGTACAGCACGTGCATCGCCCACGGGATCGACATGGCCAAGTCGATGAGCCACCAGAAGGATGCGGTCCGGAGCGGCTACTGGCCGCTCTATCGCTTCCATCCGAGCGAGGGCGAGGACGGCCAGCCGTTCAAGCTCGATTCGCAGGCGCCGTCGATCCCGATCAGGGACTTCGTCGCCTCGGAGACGCGGTTCGCCATCCTCGCCCGCACCCATCCGGAGCGCGCAGCGGAGCTGGCGGACCTCGCGCAGGGCGACGCGGACGAGCGCTGGCGCTACTACGAGCAGCTCGCGGGCATGCATCGCAGCGTCCCGCACGTCCACCCGCACGACGAGGAGGACGGATCCGAGACCGCTGTCGGCGCCGGCACCGGCGCTGACGACAGGGGGGACGTGGAATGACCGTCGACCTGCGCACCCGCTACCTGGGTCTCGACCTGCGCTCGCCGATCGTGGCGTCCGCATCTCCGCTCACCGGCGTGGCCGACACCGCCCGACTCATCGAGGAGGCCGGGGTGGGAGCCATCGTCCTCCCGTCGCTCTTCGAAGAGGAGATCGTCAACGAGGAGATCGAGCTCAGCCGCTCCCTCGAGACCGGTTCGGAGCAGTTCGCCGAGGCTCTCGGGTACTTCCCCACGATCCCGTCCTTCGCGGGGGTGGGTGACCGCTACCTGTCGACGCTCGAGCGGATCAAGTCGAAGTCCGCGGTCCCGGTGATCGCGAGCCTCAACGCGTCCACCGCCGGTGGGTGGGTCCGATATGCCCGTCTCATGCAGGACGCCGGAGCGGATGCGCTGGAGCTCAACCTCTACCGCGTCGCCGCAGATCCCCGCCGGGCCGCGGCCGACGTCGAGGAGTCGGACCTCGAGCTGATCGGCTCCGTCCGCGACTGGGTGTCGATCCCGGTCGCGGTCAAGCTCAGCCCGTTCTACTCGGCGTTCGCGGGCTTCGCACGCCGCGCGGTGGAGCGCGGCGCCGACGGCCTCGTGCTCTTCAACCGGTTCTACCAGCCCGATCTCGACCTCGAGACGCTCGACGTCGTCTCTCGGGTGGACCTGAGCAGGCCGGCCGACCTTCGTCTGCCGCTGCGATGGATCGCGATCCTCCGGCCCCAGCTCCCGGCGGGGTTCTCCATCGCGGCGACCTCGGGAATCCACTCGGGCACCGACGTCCTCAAGGCCCTCATGGTGGGCGCCGACGTCGCGATGATGACCTCGGCGCTGCTCCGGCACGGTCCGGGCCACATCCGCACCGTGGAGGCGGAGCTCCGGGCCTGGATGACGGATCACGACTACGAGTCCGTCGCGCAGCTCCGCGGCAGCGTCGACCACGCCGCGGCCGCGGATCCCTCCGCGTTCGAGCGGGCCAACTACATGACCACGCTCCACTCGTGGACCGCGCCACAGGACGGCGCCTACCCGCCGCCGGCCTGATCATCGCGACAAGGAATCGAGCCCGGTGCACACACCGGGCTCGACCGATCCACCGGGGCCGGCCGGGGCACGGCGACCGACTATGCTCCATTCCATGAGTGCCGGGCCCGGGCTCGCCGATCGCGCGGCCGGCGGGGACGTCCCGCCCGTCGTCATGACGGCGGTCGCCCGCGCGGGGCACGGGCTGCTCGTGCTGGTGGTGGTCATCGAGGCGCTCGCCCTCGTCGTCTCGCAGCAGCTCGGGGTGGCGCGGTATCTCGACCCGTCGGTCCGCGACGCGGTCCACCTCGGGGAGCTGCTCCTCGTCGCCGCGTTCGCGCTCATCGCGCTCGCGGCGTTCGGCGCCTGGCGCGCGGGCCGCCACTGGCTGGCGGTTCGGCTCCTCCGCGCCTACGTGGTCGTCATCACGCTCGAGATCATCGAGGACGTCGTACTGCTCGTGCTCGCGACCCAGGCGGAGGCGCCACACAGCCTCTGGTACCTGGCCGACCTGGCGTCCGTCCTCGCCCTCAACATCGCGGTCTTCACGATCTCGTACGTCATCCTCGACGTCACCACCCCCGAGGAGGTCTTCGTCTTCCCCGCGCGGAGCGGCGAGCGCCCCGAGCGGGGGCTCGTGGACTACCTGTTCCTCGCGTTCAACACGACGATGACGTTCGGGCCCACGATCGAGACGCCCGTGGACCGGCGCGCCAAGCTCGTGATGATGCTCCAGACGGTGCTCTCGGTCACGATCCTCGTGGTCCTCGCGTCGCGGATCGTCTCCCGCTCCTGAGTGCCGAGGGAGGGACATCGGTGGCAGCCGCGGATCCAGCTCCGGTGGCCGTGAGGGCGAAGTCCGCGCGTCGCGAGCTGCCGATCCTGTCATCGCTGAGCGGCTACCAGGCAGCGTGGCTCGTCGGCGACATCATCGCCGGCGTGACCCTCGTCGCCATCGCGATCCCGGAGCAGATGGCCACGGCGGAGCTCGCGGGCATGCCGGTCCAGACGGGCCTCTACGCCTTCATCTGCGGCGGACTCATGATGGCGATCCTCGGGTCCAGCCGCCAGATGTCCGTGGGCGCGGACTCCACGATCGCGCCGATCTTCGCCGCGGGCATCGCGAGCGTCGCCCTCGTGGGCGGCATGGACCAGGCGAGCGCGACGATCCTGCTCGCGCTCATGGTCGGGGCGATCCTCGTCACCGTCGGTCTCCTGAAGATGGGCTGGATCGCGGACCTCCTCTCCGCGCCGGTGACGACCGGCTTCCTCGCCGGGATCGGGATCACGATCATCGTGGGCCAGCTTCCCGCCATCCTCGGGCTCCCCAAGGGCACCGGCGGCCCGATCGAGCAGGTCTGGTCCATCCTCCAGGACCTGGGCAGCGTGAACGCGTACTCGGTCGCGATCGGCGTCGGCGTGCTCGCGATCGTCGTCGTCAGCGAGAAGGTCAACCCCAGGATCCCAGGTGCGCTCATCGGCCTCATCGTGTCGATCCTGGCGGTCACGGTGTTCGATCTGACCGCGAAGGGCGTGGCCGTCCTCGGGGCGCTCCCGGCGGGACTGCCTCCGCTCGCCATCCCGCCGTTCGCCGCGGAGGACCTGGTCCACCTCGCGCCCATCGCGCTCACCGTCTCCCTCGTCTGCATCATGCAGACGGCCGCGACCTCGCGAGCGTTCGCCGACCTCGGCGGCTACGAGGTGAGCATGGACCGCGACTTCCTCGCCGTCGGGGCCGGATCGGTCGCGTCCTCGTTCGTCGGATCCTTCCCCGTGAATGCCAGCCCGCCGCGGACCGCCGTCGTCGCCCAGTCGGGCGGCCGGTCGCAGGTCGGCAGCCTTGTCGCCGTCGCGATCGTCGTCGTGATCATCGTGTTCGCGACCAGCCTGCTCGCCGACCTCCCCACCGCGACCCTGGGCGCGATCCTCGCGTTCGTGGGGTCGCGGATCATCCACATCGGGGCCATCAGGCGGATCGCCGCGTTCGATCGCTATGAGTTCGGGCTCGCGATCTTCACGCTCATCGCGGTCGCGTTCGTGGGCACGGAGTTCGGCATCATCGTCGCGATCGTCCTCGCAGTCAGCGAACGGCTGCGCCTCTCCGCGCGGCCTCACGACACGTTGTTGGGCAAGGTCCCGGGAACGACGAGCTGGGTGCCGCTCGGATCGGCCACGACCCCCGCCGCGGTCGAGGCGTCCGGCGTGACGGTCCTCGCGGTGGGCGCGCCGCTCTACTTCGGGAACGCGGTCACGTTCCGCGACCGCCTACGGGCCGTCACCATCGAGGCTGACGTCCCGCCGAAGGGTTTCGTGCTTGACGCCGAGGGGGTCGACGACATCGACTACACCGGCGCGAGCTCGGTGGCGTACATGGCCGCCGTCCTGAAGAAGCGGGGCATCGACTTCGCGATCGCCCGGCTCCGGATCGCCCAGATGCCGGAGCACGTCACACCCGAAAGCCTCGGGGTGCCCGCCGACCGGATCTTCGACACCGTCGAGGCCGCGGTGGAGGCGGTGGCGCCGCGGCCATCCTGAGGGCGAGTCCTCGAGGGGCGGGCGACGGGCGCCCTGGGACGGAGGCGGCCAGCGCGTGACCGACCGGAGCAGGCCGGCCGTGGGCCGCTCCAACCCCTGCGACTCGACAAGACTGGCGGTCGCCGGTCGGCTCAGTCCTGGCCTGTGCCCCCGCCGCGTCGTCGTCCGCCCGGGCCCGCCGCGCGAGCGGCCTTCGCGTGGGCGACGAGCTGTCCCGGCGCCACGGACGCGATCGAGCGCCCCACGACCTCGAGCGGCAGGTCGGCGAGCCGACGGAACCGGACACAGGCGCCGCCGACGTCGAGCCGTGCGCCGGCGGCCCGGCATTCTTCTTCGAACCGCGCTCGTGCCGTCGCGCTTCCGTAGATCGCCATGAGGTAGAGCGACATGTACCGCTTCTGCGCGGCGAGCGCCACATAGGCGAACGGCTCCCCGTTGTACGTGTCCGGGTAGACGTCGAGCGGGACGACGTACGTGATCATCCCGTGGCCCATGGTCTCCACGTACCCGTCCGGCAGGTTGGCGAGGATCACGTCGCGAACGGCCGCGATCGCGTCGCGGCGGTCCGGCGGGAGCGATCCGACGTATTCGTCCACGGTGGACGCATCCGAGCGCACGGGACACCTCCTCGGACGCGGCGGGCCCGCCCGCAGCCTGCGCGACGGGCCCGCCCCGGCCAGCCGCTACGCCTGGACGCGCACGGACGCGAGCACGCGCCGGAAGATCACGAGCGCCTCGTCGACTTCGGCCGCCGAGACGTCGATCGGCGCGATCCAGCGGACCACGTTGTGCTCGGTCCCGCACGAGATGAGCAGGAGGCCCTCGTCCGCGCAGGCCTGGATGACGGCCTCGCACGTCTCGCCGTCCGGCTCGCGCGTCGCCCGGTCGCGCACGAACTCGAGCCCGATCATGAGCCCCGGCCCGCGCACGTCGCCGATCCGCTCGTCGGTCGCCGCGATCTCCCGCAGAGCCGCGGTGAGCTGCGCGCCTCGGGCGGCCGCGTTCGCGACGAGGTCGTCGGCGATGATCGTCTGGAGGACGGCCACGCCGGCGGCGCAGGCGACGGGATTGCCGCCGTACGTGGTGCCGTGCGCGCTCTTGCCCCAGGCCTCCTGGAGCTCGCGCCGCGTCGCGAGCGCGGAGAGAGGCAGGCCGTTGGCGATCGCCTTCGCGGTGCAGAGCACGTCCGGGACGATCCCGGCGTGCTCGAAGCTCCACATCTTCCCTGTGCGCCCGAAGCCGGCCTGTACCTCGTCCGCGACGAGGAGGATCCCGTGGCGGTCGCAGATCGCCCGCAGGCCGCGGAGGAACGGAGCAGGTGCCGGGATGTAGCCACCCTCGCCCTGGACGCACTCGATCACGATCGCGGCGACGCTCTCGCCCGGGATCGTGGTCGCGAACAGGGCCTCGAGGTGGCCGAGCGTCACGCGGACCGCCCGCTCCTCGTCCCCGCCGAAGTCACGGTAGACCCGCGGATACTGGGTGAGGTAGACGCTCGGCAGGAGCGGCTCGTAGCCCTTCCGGTAGTTGATGTTCGAGCTCGTGATGGACGCGGCACCGATCGTCCGCCCGTGGAAGCCGCCGGTGAAGGCCACGATCCCCGGCCGCCCCGTGACGCGCCGCGCGAGCTTCAGCGCCGCCTCGATGGCCTCCGAGCCGGAGTTGAGGAAGAAGATCGTGTCGATCGGGTCCGGGAGGGTCGTGGCGAGGAGGTCGGCGAGTCGCACGCTGGGCTCGGAGAAGCCCATCGCGGCCGTCGGCGCGATCATGCGGTCGACCTGCGCGTGGATAGCCGCGGTGACCGCCGGATGGTGGTGGCCCAGGACGGAGACGGCGATGCCGTTCGCGAAGTCGAGGTAGGCGCGGCCGTCGGTGTCGTACAGGTGATGGCCTTCGCCGCGCTCCCAGCTGCGCTCGAAGTATCGCCCGAGGACCGGCGTGAGATGCGCGGTGGCCAGGCTGGCAAGGTCGAGGCCCGATGCGTCGCGGGCGGCGTCGGAGATCGTCATGGCGTGCCTCGGCGGCTGACGCCCGCTCGGATCCGATGACTGGGGGAGGGGACCGGGCGGACCCTCGACCCGCACCGAGGATAGCGCCTCCGGCGGTGCGGTCGCGCGCCCGCTCATTCGCGGTGTGGCCGTCCGTAGAATGATGGCCGACCCCACCACGACCCCACCCCCCCCGGTGCCGCCGTCCTCCGGCGCCGTGCCGATCGGAGACCCGCCGTGATCGACCTCTCGCTCTCCGAGGAGAACCGGCTCGTCGCGCAGAGCGTCCGAGAGTTCGCCGACGCGGAGATCGCGCCGCACATCCGCGAGTGGGACGCAGCGAACGAGGTCCACGTCGAGGTCTTCCGGAAGATGGCGGAGGTCGGCTACCTCGGCGCGCCCATCCCGGAGCGCTACGGCGGCGCGGGGATGGACTACATCAGCCTCGCCATCATCTGCGAGGAGCTCGAGCGGGCGGATACGGCCTTCCGCGTGATCATGAGCGTCCACGTGGGGCTCAACAGCCTCACGCTGCTCCAGTGGGCGAACGAGGACCAGAAGCAACGATTCCTCGTCCCGCAGGCGCAGGGCCGGACGATCGCGACGTTCGCGCTCACCGAGCCGGGCGTGGGGACGGATGCCGCGGCGCTGCAGACGACGGCGCGCCGCGACGGCGACGACTACGTCCTGAACGGCTCGAAGATCTGGATCAGCCTCGCCGACGTCGCCGACACCTTCCTCGTCTTCGCGACGGTGGACCGTGCGCTCCGCCACAAGGGGGTCACGGCGTTCGTCGTGGAGCGCGGGATGGCCGGCCTCACGACGGGGACGCTGCACGGCAAGCTCGGCATCCGCGCCGGCAACACCGGGACGCTCAACTTCGACGACCTGCGCGTGCCGGCGGCCAACCGGATCGGCGAGGAGGGCGAGGGCTTCCTCATCGCGATGAGCGCCATCGACCAGGGTCGCTACACGGTCGCCGCCGGCGCGGTCGGGCTGGCCCAGGCATGCCTCGACGCGAGCGTGAAGTACGCGCACGAGCGCGAGACGTTCGGGCAGGAGATCGGCCACCACCAGCTCGTCGCGCAGATGATCGCGAAGATGGAGGCCGGGATCCAGGCCGGCCGGCTCCTCACCTGGAAGGCGGGCTGGCTCAAGAACCACGGCTCCCGGACGACGCGCGAGACGAGTCTCGCCAAGTGGTTCGCCACGGAGCACTCGGTCGCGAGCGCGCTCGACGCCATCCAGATCCACGGCGCGAACGGCTACAGCAACGAGTTCCCGGTGGAGCGCTACCTGCGCAACGGCAAGGCCGCGGTGATCTACGAGGGCACGAGCCAGCTCCACCAGCTCATCCAGGCCGACTACGTCCTCGGCTACCGTCGGGACCGCCCGATCCGGTGCGAGCCGCTGCCGGCCGAGGGGTTCGACCGGCTGCCGCCCGGCGCTCACGCCTGACCCGGGGCGGTCGTCCGCCCGGGGCGAGGACGCGGGAGCCGACGACCCCGCCGCGACCGCCGCACGTCGGGCGTGCCCTGACCGGGCCATCGTGCGGCCAGTCGGGCGTCTCCTCCATGTGGATGACGGCTGCCGGGGACTTTCGTCGTATGGCTTCTTCCGCCGCCCGTCTCGATAATCGCCGGAGTCCCATGGCCACGTCCGCTCCGGCCGGATCCGCGGGCGATTCGCCGTCCTCGGATCCGGCGGCACGCGGAGGACACACGGCATGGGGACCCTGCTGGCGCGCCACGCCGACATCCTCGTCACGATGGACGACGGACGGCGCGAGATCACGGACGGAGGGATCTTCGCCCGGGACGGCATCATCGAGCAGGTGGGGCCGACGTCGGACCTCCCGGAGACGGCGGACGTGGTCCTGGACCTCACCGGCCAGATCGCACTGCCGGGCCTGGTCAACACGCATCACCACCTCGACCAGACGCTGACGCGGAACCTGCCGCAGGCCCAGAACATCAACCTGTTCCCGTGGCTCCTCGCCCACTACGAGATCTGGGCCCAGCGGACGCCCGAGGCGACCCGGCTGAGCACCCTCGTGGGGCTCGCCGAGCTTGCCGCCAGCGGCTGCACGACGGTGTTCGACCATTCCTACGTGTTCAAGAGCGGCTGCAGGGTCGACGACCAGATCGCCGCGGCCGCCGAGATCGGCACGCGCTTCGTGGCCTGCCGCGGCTCGATGACGCTCGGCAAGTCGCTGGGCGGGCTTCCCCCGGACAGCTGCGTCGAGGACGAGGACGACATCCTCGTGGACTCCGAGCGTGTCATCGATCGCTACCACGACACGTCCCGCGGATCCATGCTCAACGTCTCTCTCGGCCCGTGCTCGCCGTTCTCCGTCACGCCGGGACTCATGAAGCGGTCAGCCGAGCTCGCTCGTCAGCACGTCGGCGTCGGCCTGCACACGCACCTGTGCGAGACGTTCGACGAGGAGAGGTTCACCCTCGAGATGTACAGGATGCGCCCGGTCGCCTACATGGAGTCGGTCGGCTGGCTCGGCAAGGACGTCTGGTACGGGCACGGCATCCACGTCAACGACCTCGAGATCGCCCAGTTCGCCGCCACCGGCACCGGCGTGGCCCACTGCCCGTCGTCGAACATGCGCCTGGCGTCGGGCATCGCCCCGGTCAAGAAGTACCGCGACGCCGGCGTGAAGGTCGGCATCGGCGTGGACGGCTCCGCCAGCAACGACTGCAACCACATGCTCGGCGAGGTCCGGCAGGCGATGCTCCTCGCCCGGCTCCGCATGGGCCTGCTGCCGCCGGAAGGTCCCCAGACCGTGCTGTCCACGTCGGATCCGCTCCGCGCTGCCGAGTGGATGACCGCTCGAGAGGCCCTCGAGATCGGGACGCGCGGTGGTGCCGAGGTCCTCGGCCGCGACGACATCGGTCACCTGGCCCCGGGGATGTGCGCCGACTTCTTCAGCATCGACCTCAACACGGTCGACTACGCCGGTGGCCTGGTCGACCCGGTCGCCGCGACGGTCTTCTGCGCCCCGCAGAAGACGAAGTACACCGTCATCAACGGCAAGGTGATCGTCGAAGACGGTCGCGTGGTGACCGTCGACATGGCGCCGGTCGTGCGCGAGCACAACGCCTTCGCCCTCGCGCACGCCGGGTGACCGACATGTCCGAGCCTCGTCACGCGACGGTCGTCACCAACACCTGCGTGACTCCGGAGCACGAGTCGGAGTTCGCCGCGTGGCAGGCCGAGATGAGCCGGATCGTCGCCACCTTCCCCGGTTTCGTCTCGGGGGAGGTGATCCCGCCGTTCCCGCCCGCGCAGGTCGACTGGGTGATCGTCCAGCGGTTCGAGACCCAGGAGCAGCTGCGCGCCTGGCTGGAGTCCTCTCAGCGGGCCCAGATGCTCGAGCGCATCCAGCCGGTCCTCGTGGGCGACGACGCCATCAACGTCTTCATGGGCAGCAGCGGACCGGGACCGAGGGCGGAGACCACCGCGGTCATCATGACCAAGGTGGCGCCGGATGCCGAGGACGCGTTCCTGGCGTGGCACAAGCGCATGGATGCCGCGCAATCCAGGTTCCCCGGCTACCTCGGGTGCGAGGTGCAGCCGCCGTTGGAGGGGTTCCAGGACGATTTCGTCACGATGCTGAAGTTCGATTCCCCCGAGCACCTCAACGCCTGGCTAACGTCGCCCGAGCGGGAGGCGCTGATCAGGGAGTCCCAGGGCTTCGTCGAGAAGTCGATCATCAGGGAGGCGCGCAACGGGTTCGGCAACTGGTTCGCGTTCGGTGCCCAGCGCCAGGGGATGGCCCCTGCCTGGAAGAACAACTACATCGTCCTGCTCGGGCTGTACCCCATCGTCATGCTCGAGATCTTGTTCCTCAACCCCTTTCTGGCGTGGATGCCATTGCCGATCAGCAACTTCATCGGCAACATCATCAGCGTGGGCGTGCTGGGGTGGCCGGTGATCTGGCTGCTCTCCCGGTGGTTCGGGTGGTGGCTCACTCCCTCGGACACGCCGACGCCACGCCGTGACGTGGGTGGCGTGATCCTCGTGCTGGCCCTCATCGCGATCCTGGGGCTGGTCTTCTACTTCATCGGGTTCCCGATCGCGCCAGTGAAATCCATCTAGGAAGCGAGCAAGACATGACTGCTTCGATCGTGATCGTCGTGGGCACGGCCATCGTGTTCGCCCTGTGGTTCTCCCCGCTCGGCCTGAAGGTCGGGATCTGGGGCGGCGACAAGTAACCGACGTCAACCGCCGCGCTCCGGTCGCGGCGGCGCCGCCCGTCCGGCCCGCGTCGTTCGGCACGCGCGCCGGGCATGCGACAATCGGGGGGTCATGACCCTGGACGATCGCTTCGACGACCTCGCCGCATCGCTTGTCGGCTTCCACCGGACCTGGGTCGTCTACCTGGGGCTCGACCTCGGCCTCTTCGAGCGGATCCGGGCGGCCGGCAGCCCGGGGATCTCCCTGGACGACCTCGCCGCCGTCTCGGGCTGTGCGCCGGCGGCGCTGCGGACGTGGACGCTGGCGGCGCACGCGTCGGAGCTCGTCGACCACGACGGCTCCCTCGTGCGGATGGAGCCGTCGATGGCCGCGGTCCTCCTCGATGAAGCCCGCCCCGAATACCTCGGGGGCCAGTTCCTCTTCTCCGTGGTCGCGGCCATGGATCACGACGAGCTGGCGGACGTCATGCGGTCGGGGAGGCCGGTGCGCGAGCGTCCGCCGCGCTACTACCGCGCGATGGAGCGTCTCACGCGCCAGGACACCGCCGTCTTCTTCGAGGAGGCCCTCGCGCTGCTCCCCGACCTCGTGACCGAGCTGCGCGCGGGCGGAGCGATCGCGGACATGAACTGTGGGGGAGGGCGCTGGCTCGTCGCCATGGCGCAGCGGTTCCCGCGTACCCGCCTCCTCGGCGTCGAGCCGGAGCCGGACAGCGTCGCGCGCGCTCTCCGCAACGTGGACGCGGCGGGGCTGTCGGACCGCATCCGCGTCGAGGCGCGCGAGGTCGAGGCGATCGGGCGCGAGGCATCGTTCGACCTCGTGTACCTCCAGCACGCGCTCCATGCCATCGCGGACAAGCCGAACGCGCTCGCGGCCGCCTATGGCGCGGTCAGGCCCGGCGGGCGCCTCCTGGTCCTGTCGTGGTGCCTGCCCTCCACGATCGCGGAGTACCGCACCGCGCACGGAGAGCTGATCTCCGGGATCGCCCTCGACGAGATCCTCCAGGGCACCCCGCTGCAGACGCGCGAAGAGACGCGGGCGGCATTCCGGGTCGCCGGACTCCCCGAGCCGGAGACGATCGAGCTCCCCTCGGATGCCACCCTGTTCCACCTGCATCGCCCGGGAGGCATGTGACCGCGCCGCCTCCCCTCGTTGCCGCCGACGAGGGGGTCTCGCTCCCGCGCCTTCGCCTCCGCCGGCCGACCGACGAGCTGCTCGCGCTGCCGTGGGACGCGCCCCTGGCGTCGTGGAGGCTCGACCGGGCGATCTTCCGCGACCTGCCCGTGGGGCCGTCTCGGCACCTCGTGCGGTTCGTCGTGGCCGGTGGCGACGTCATCGCCCTGAAGGAGGAGCCGCTCCACGTCGCGGTGCACGAGTTCGACGTGCTCCGGCAGCTGGAAGACCTCGGCCTGCCCGCCGTGGTGGCACTCGGGATCGCCGAATCGCCGGAGTGGGGCACCGGCATCGTCGTGACGGACTACCTGCCGCACTCGCTCCAGTACCGGCGCCTCCTCATGCGGATGGCGGGCGCCTCGCGACGCACGCGGTCGCGTCTTCTCGACGCCATGGCATCCCTGCTCGTGGACCTGCACCTGCGGGGCGTCTTCTGGGGTGACTGCTCGCTCGCGAACACCCTCTTCCGGCGGGACGGCAACAGGGTCCAGGCCTACCTCGTGGACGCGGAGACGAGCGAAGTTCACGCGGCGCTCTCCGACGGGCAGCGCGACTATGACCTCGAGATCCTCGTCGAGAACGTCGCCTTCGGCCTGGCCGACCTTGCGGCGTACCTGGGGCGACCGTTCGAGGAGGACGACCCGATCGAGGCGGCCGAGTCCGTCCGACGGCGGTACGAGCGCCTGTGGTTCGAGCTCCACCGCGAGGACGAGATCGTCTCGGGCGACCGGCACGCCGTGACGCGTCGGATCCGGCTCCTCAACGACCTCGGGTTCGCCGTCGAGGAGATCGAGCTCGTGCCGGCCGAGAACGGCGGGTGGCTGCGCCTCCGCGTCGCAGTGGGGAGCCGGCGCTTCCACGCCGAGGAGCTCGCGCGCCGGGCCGGCATCGTCGCCCTCGAGGACCAGGCTCGGCTCCTCCTCAACGACCTCCGCGAGTACGGCGCCTGGCTGGAGTGGTACGAGAAGCGACACGTGCCCGACGACGAGGCGACCACACGCTGGCGGGCCGAGGTGGTCGCGCCCACGCTCGTCCGGCTCGCCGAGGCGATCGGCCCGGACCGTGACCCGGTCCAGGCGTACTGCGACCTCCTCGAGCACAAGTGGTTCCTCTCCGAGCGCGACGGCGAGGACGTGGGCCTGGAGCCGGCGCTCCTCTCGTACCTCGCACTCGGCGCGCCGGCACCCGAGGCCGCGGGGATCGGCCCGGACCTCGAGTCGGACCGGGCTCCCGGGTCGCGGCCGTCGACCGATCCCCTCGGGGGTCTGCCTGCCTGACCGCACCGCCGTCCGCCCCACCGGCGGGCCGCGTCCGCGGCTGGACCGCGGGCCTCCGGCGCGGGTACTGTCAGCGGGTCCGATGGCGGGGCTCCAGGGGCGGGCCGGGGGAGAGCAGACGGTGGATCCAGGGACGTCGGTCATCCGCGTCGAGGGCGTGCGGAAGCGCTACGGGAGCGTCGTCGCGGTCGACGGCATCAGCTTCGAGGTGGCTCGCGGCGAGATCTTCGGTCTCCTGGGTCCGAACGGCGCCGGGAAGACCACGACGGTCGAGATGCTCGAGGGCCTGCGGGTACCCGACGAGGGCCGGCTCCACGTCCTCGGGATCGACGCCGTCCGCTCATCGGCCGCGCTGAAGCCGCGGATCGGTGTCGCGCTCCAGACGCCGTCGCTGTACCCCCGGCTGACCGTCGACGAGGTCGTGGGGCTCTTCGCGAGCTTCTACGAGACATCGCGCCCCCCCGACGAGGTGATCGCCGTCCTGGGCCTCGGCGAACGGCGCCACGCCCTCACGAAGGACCTGTCGGGCGGGCAGAAGCAGCGCCTGTCGGTCGCGCTCGCCCTCGTGAACGACCCGGAGATCGTCTTCCTCGACGAGCCGACGACCGGCATGGACCCGGCCGCCCGCCGATCCCTGTGGGATCTCGTGAAGCGGCTCCGTGGCGACGGCCGCACGATCCTCCTCACGACGCACTACATGGAGGAGGCGGAGGAGCTCTGCGACCGCGTCGCGATCATGGACCACGGGCGGATCCTCGAGATGGGCACCGTGGACGAGCTCGTCTCGCGCCACTTCCACGAACGGACCGTCTTCTTCGATACGATCGCCGGTGTCCCGGACGATGCGCTCGCCGCCCTGCCCGGCGTCGCGCGACTGCGGCACGAGGACGGCGGCCACACCCTGCTCTACACGGCCGACGTCGGGGGTACCATCGCGGGCCTCCTCGCGCTCACCGAGGTGCTCGGGGACGAGCCGGGCGACCTCGGGATCCGGCGGCCGTCGCTCGAGGACGTGTTCCTCGAGCTGACGGGAAGGGTGCTGCGGGACTGATGGACCGCCAGATGCGCCGCCTGTGGACGCTCACCGTCGCCAACACGAAGAGCTACGTCCGCGACCGGGCCACGGTGTTCTGGACCCTCGTCTTCCCGCTCGTCTTCGTGGTGCTCTTCGGGTCGATCTTCTCCGGGGTGGGCGGCGGGAAGACGTCGATCGGTTGGGTGGACCTCGACGGCACCACGGTGTCGGCCGAGCTCGCTGCGTCGCCGGCGGTCGCGGGCGCCTTCACCCTCACGACGGGGACGCAGGACGAGATGCTCCAGGCCATGCGCGACGGCAAGGTGCGGGCCGTCGTCGTCGTGCCGCACGGGTTCGGGTCGGCCGTCGTTGCGGTCCGTGCCGGACAGGCGCCGGCCGCACCCCTCGATATCGCGCTCTACACGGACCCGAGCGCCACGCAGACGGCCGCGGCGATCACCGGGATCGTCGGGGCCGCCGTGGCCGGCTTCAACCAGGCGATGAGCGGCCTGCCACCGGTGCTGAGGGTGAACGCGAAGACCCTGCAGTCGGAGGGCATCACGGCGACCGCCTACCTCGTCCCCGGGATCCTGGCGATGGCTCTCATGCAGCTCGGGCTCTTCGGGGCGATCCCGCTCGTAGAGCAGCGCCAGAACCTCATCCTCAAGCGCCTCTCGGCCACGCCGCTCCGTCGCTGGACGTTCGTCAGCGCGAACCTCGCCATGCGGGTCGCCGTGGCTCTCGTCCAGGCCGGCGTCCTCATCGTCGTCGCCGGCGTCCTCTTCGGCATCACCGTCGTCGGCAGCTGGGCTCTGCTCGCGTTCCTCGTCCTGCTCGGCGCGATGACGTTCGTCTCCCTCGGGTACGTCGTCGCATCGTTCGCCCCCACCGAGGACTCGGCCAGCCAGATCGTCAGCATCCTGCAGTTCCCGCTCATGTTCCTGTCGGGGATCTTCTTCGCGATCGATGCGATGCCCGGATGGCTGCAGGCGGTCGCGCGGCTCACGCCGCTCACGTACCTCGGCGACGCCCTGCGCCAGGTCATGGTCGGCGGCGTGCCGTTCGCGCCCCTGCCCGTGGACATCGCGGTTCTCGGCGCGCTCACGGTCGTGTTCTTCGGGGTCTCCGCGCGCTACTTCCGCTGGCAGTAGGCGGGCCTCACCCGGGCGGCTCGCATCACCAGGTGCCGTCGTGGACGACTGCGGCGAGGTCCTTCCGCCCGCCGGCCCGGTTCGAACGGGCGAGGACGGCGGGGTCGGCCGGATGGCCGAAGGAGAAGACGTACTCGCAGTGGTGCGTCCCCGGGATGCCCAGGATCCGCCGCGCCAGGTCATGCTCATACACGGTGGCGGGACACGAGCCGATCCCGAGGGCCCACGCCGCGAGCACCATGTTCTCCGCCGCGCGGCCCAGGTCGAAGGAGACCGAGAGCGGCGCATCGTCGGCGTGCGGGTCGGGCGTGACGAGCGCGATCGCCACCGCGGCCCCGGCGAGGTGCCCCGCGAACGGCCCCACGTCCCCGAGCTCGCCGAGCTGCGCCCGATCGCGGACGACGATGAAGTCCCAGCGCTGCAGGTTCTTCGAGCTGCCCGCGCGGCGCCCCGCGTCGACGATCGTCCGAACGGCCGCGTCGTCGACCGGGCGGTCGGAGAAGTGCCGCACGACGCGGAGGCTTCCTATCGCCTGCAACGTATCCATCACGCCTCCTGGCGGTCGAGAACGGCACCCCGGCGTCCGCGCGTTCGCGCGGCCATCACCGACGGCCACCCGGGTCGACGGCCGCCCGGGTCGGCGGCACCGCCGGGCCGCCTCGGGCACAAGAGGACGACGCGGCACCCTCGCGTGTCAAGCGCGGCCGATCCGGGTGTCGCCGACTCGGGGCGACCGGCGAAGAGCGCCGAGAGACGGTCGGCCGCGTCGCCGGCGGGGGGCACCGCCGGGCGGCGGGGCTAGACTTGGGGAATGACCCGCAGCGACCCGTTCGCCGAGCTCGGCCTGACCCCGGACGCGTCTCCCGCGGCCGTCAAGGCCGCCTGGCGCCGCCTCGCTCGCACGCACCACCCGGATGTCGCGGGCGATGACCGCGATACGCGGGCGGCGACGCGGCGCATGGCGCGGATCAACGCCGCGTACGAGGCCGCGCTCGACCTGTCGAAGAGTCGCAGGGCCGGGGGCGGTGCGGCAGGGGGCGCCGCGTCCCCGCCGCCGCACGCTGCCGACCACGAACCCGCGGCGGCCGGCCCCGATCGGTCCACGGCCCGCGGCCATGCCCGACCGGCCCGCCCGGTGACCCGCCGGGTGGACATGAGCGCCGTCTACAGCGCGCGCGGTGCCAGCGGGGGCGGCCGGCGCGTCGGCGGAGACCTGCTGTCGGGCCACCCGCCGCGTCCCGCCGAGCGCCCGGGTCCGGAGGAGCTGCGGGGGGCTCCGAGCGGCCCCCTGGAGGTCCACCGCCCGAGCCGACCGCCGCGGGTCCGTCTGCCGGACGTGGAGACGGCACGAGCGGCGACGCTGACGTTCGGGAAGTTCCACGACCGGACGCTCGGCGACATCGAGCGCGACGAGCCGACGTATGTCGACTGGATCGTGCGGACCATCCGTCGCGACCCGGAGATCGTCGCGGCCGCGCGCGCCATCCAGGGGGCGCGCCCCCACCCGGGGGGCGCCTCCGGTGGGGGAGCGAGGGAGCACGGCGCGACAGACGCACCGCGATGAGTCCGACCGTCGGGATCCGGGACCGTGGGCCGCATGCTGTTACTCGGCTCGTGGCGCGAGCCCGCGCGATCGACCTGCGACGCCCGGCGGCGCCCTGCATGGCGGTTGTCGCGTGCTCCCGGCCCGTGGCCGACGCCCCGGTATCTCCCGGACCTCATCCCGACGGTCGTCCCTACCCTAACCCCGCGGCTGGCGTGCCGCGATGGGCAGGTGGTCCCGGTCGACCGGGGGCCGAAGGTCGGTGGCGTCCGCGCACCACTCTTTCGGCACCGGCGGTCGCGCGGTCGTGAGGCGCTCGGCGAGGCGAGGGCGTTCGGCCGCACGTCCGTCGCGGCCGCGATACCCTCGGGTCCGCATGGCCCTCGATCGCACCCTCCGGCGCATCTCGACCCTCCTTCTCGCATGTCTCGTCGCCGGCCTCGTGGTCGTCGGATGCTCGGCTTCCGCGCCGACCCCCCGGCCCGACCCGTCGGGGGCCTGCGGCGGCGCGGACGTCCAGCGGTTCGCGGGCTTCTACCCTGGCCTCGAGGCGCGGCTCCCGGCATCCCTCTCTGGAGCGGCCCCATCGGCCCGCGACTCCGGGCGCTACTGTTCGACGAAGACGCTCGGCCCGCTGCGCGGGGCCGGCCATGACGAGGTCCGCTTCGCGGGCGAGACGTTCCCCGCCACGAGCCAGTCGGGCGTGAGTCTCATCGTGTATAGCGCGCCCGGGCTGACCGCCGACCAGGTCGGCGCCGCGTTCCATGCCGGTGCCGGGACGGGACGCAGCGTGGAGATCGTCTCGGACGACCCCCATGTCGTCGCCGGCAGGTCGGGCCGGCGGCTCGAGGTCATCAACGGCGACACGCGCCAGGTCGTGGTCGTATGGCCCGCCGCCGATCCCGACGTCGTCCGGATCGTCATCGCGGCGGACGTCGGCAATGCCGCGATCGACCAGGCCGTCGCCGCGCTCGAGGCGCAGGGGTAGCGACGGCTCACGTCGTCGCGGGCTGCCGGTCGGACGACGGCCGGGCGCCCGCCCGGAGCGAGCGCGGGGCAGCTGTCAGAAGACCGGATCGGACGGCCGCACCATGCTCTCGGCGTCCAGGCGGGCGCGAAGGCGCACGGCGAATCGGACGAGCGCCGTGAGCGTGGTGCCCGACCAGTCGGCGCCGACGCCCGCGACCGACGCCGGATCGGAGGCGATCCCGCCCCCGACGGCGATCGTCACCGACTCGCCGGCGACGGCGCGCACGGCGCCCACGGTCTCACGCAGGGCGTCGGCTCGGTCCGCTGACGACGCCGTCAGCACGATGAGCGAGGGCCGGACCCTGGCGACGAAGCGCGCCAGGTCATCGGCCGGCTCGTCGGCGCCGAGGTTCACGATGCTCCAGCCGGACTCGGCGAGGACGTGCGCGGCGCATGCGAGGCCGATCGCGTGGTGCTCCCCGCGCACGCCGACGAGGACGGCCCCGGGTCCCGCGCGGCGCTCGGGGCCCAGCTCGGGAGCGACGCGCTCGAGCGTCCGGAGGAGCGTCTCGCTCGCGACGTGCTCCTCCGCGATGCCCCACGTCCCCTCGACCCAGCGCCGCCCGATGATCGCCATCGCGTCCCGGACGAGCTCGTCGTACACGCGGGCCCGCGGCATCACGGCGATGGCGTTCTCCAGGGTCCAGGCCGCGAGCTCCTCGTCACCGTCCGCGAGCAGGCCGGCGAGCAGCTCGGGCGTCATGAGGGGCACCAGGTCCGCGGGGCTTGCCGCGGCGCCCACCGGCGGCAGCCGCGGCAGGTCATGAGAGTCGCTCATGTTCGCGACTGTACACCCGTGCCCGTGGCGGCCGATACGCGTCGCCGGCGGCGCGTACTACCATCGCGGCCATGTACTTCGATGCACTGTCGTTCCTCGAGGACGAGCGCGACGCATGGCGGCCGTTCGAGGCGCTGGCCATGCTCCCGGACGAGGATCTCGTTCTTCCGGTGGACGCGGCGCACGGCTGGTCGGCGCGAGACCTCGCGGTCCACCTCGGCGCCTGGCAGGAGCATGCGCTCGACGTCGCGCGGGAGCTCGCCATGTCCGACGCGAGCGAGGCGTACCTGCGCGGGGAGCGCGAATGGGACGAGCGCGGCGGCGACGCGGTGAACGCCGAGCTGCTCGAGCGGGGCCGAGCCCTGCCGCTCGACGCCGTCCGCGACCGGATGACGAGCGTGCCGGGCGAACTGCGCGGGTACCTGACCGTGGTTCCGGAGTCGCGCTGGGTGAAGGACGCCACCTACGGCGCGTTCTTCCTGTCGGAGACGATCGACCACTACGCGGACCACGAGGCCGACCTCGCGGCGATCCTCGCGGCGGCGGACCGATAGGCGTCCGGGCCGTCCGACCGCTACCCCGGAATCGAACGACCGGCCCGTGGGCCGGTCGTCCTCGCATGATCGTCGCGTCGCGGCAGAGCCCGGGGCGGCGTCACGCCACCGGCTTCGGCGCGAACTGGCGAAGGTCGAACGAGCGCTCGAGGTCCTCCGCGGGGCGGAAGCCCTGGACGCCCTTCGGCTGCTGGCCCGGCGCGAAGAAGGCGATCGTGGGGATGCTCATGATCCCGAACGCCTGTGAGAGCTTCGGGTTCGCGTCCACGTCCACCTTCACGACGTCGACGGTGCCGTCGTACTTGGTCGCGAGCTTCTCCAGCTCGGGGGCCACCATCTTGCAGGGGCCGCACCACGCCGCCCAGAAGTCGACGATGACGGGCCGCTCGCTCTGGAGCACCATCTTCTCGAACGTGTCGTCGGTCGCGTGCCTGATCTCGGCCATCCGATCTCTCGGTCCTTTCCCCCGCATCTGCGGGTCCGCCCGTGGGGTCCGTCCCGTCAGCGGGCGATGTTCTGGATGAGCTGGTAGGCCTCGAGGACCCGTGGGTCCGAGAGGCGGTAGTACACGGTGCTGCCCTCGCGCCGGCTCGTCACGAGCCCGGCGCTGCGCAGCACCGACAGGTGCTGGCTCATGTTCGGCACGTGGCAGCCGGCCCGCGTGGACAGGTCGCCGACGGACAGCTCGCCCGCCGACAGGCACTCGAGCACGCAGAGCCGCTTCGGGTCCGCCAGGGCTCGGCCGATCGCCGCGAACCGCTGGCGGTCCGAATCGCTGGATGCGTCGACACCGGACATGCCCGGACTCTCTCATAGATTGCGCAAGCGCGCAAGTGGTCTCGTGCAGG
>CAIYQJ010000187.1 GCA_903928275.1 uncultured Chloroflexota bacterium | reverse complement strand
GTCGTCTACCAGGAGGTCCCGCAGCCCGCGACGCCCGCCGGCGATCCCGTGAACCAGGCGCACGAGTACGCGTACACGTCCGGCGTGATCCTCGCGAGCACCGGCCACCTGCAGGTCTCCGTGTCCGCTAGCGGCGTGAAGGTCGACTACGTCCGCTCGAGCGTCACCGCGAGCGGCGGGCCCGGCCCCGACAACGCCACGACCGTCTACAGCTACACGATCCCCCGGGCGGCCGGGAAGTAGCCCCGGTGCGCTCGCCGGACGCGGCTCCGACCCGAGCCGCGTACTCTCCGTGAGGTGAACTCGGACGTGCAGATCCTGGTCGTGGAGGACGATCCGGCGGTCGCCGCGTCGCTCGTGGAGGGGATCGGCGGGGAGGGCTACGCGGTCCACCACGAGGCCACCGCGGCGGGCGCGGTCGCCTTCGCGAAGGCCCAGCACCCTCAGCTCATCGTGCTCGACGTGCGGCTTCCGGACGGGTCCGGCTTCGACGTCTGCCACGAGCTGCGCCAGTCCGGTCTCCGGTCGCCGATCCTCATGCTCACCGTCCAGAGCGACGAGATCGACCAGGTGCTCGGACTGGAGATGGGCGCTGACGACTACGTCACGAAGCCGTATCGCCTCCGCGAGCTGCTTGCGCGCATCCGGGCGCTCCTTCGCCGCGCGTACGGCGAGCTGGCCGCGGCCGACGCCGACCTGATCTACGCCGGCGACCTCGTCATCGATCGGACGAGCGCGCAGGTCACCCGATCCGGTCATCGCATCGACCTGACGCCGACCGAGTTCAAGCTGCTCACGTTCCTGGCCCAGCACGCGGGCCAGGTCTTCAGCCGCGGCCAGCTGCTCCAGAACGTGTGGGGGTACTCGGCCGACCTCTTCGACGAGAAGACGGTCAACGTCCACGTGCGCCGGCTCCGCGCGAAGATCGAGGTCGACCCCGCGGAGCCGACGATCGTGCTGACCGTCCCCGGCCTCGGCTACCGCCTCGCGGCCTGACGCGTGGACACCGGGGTGCTCGCGTTCATGCGGCGCCGGTCGCTGCGGTGGCGGCTATCGGTCGGCTTCGCCGGGATCGCGGTCCTGACCGCACTCGTCATCGGCGTCATCCTCGTCCCCATCCTCGCGGGCCACTACGGGAGCGCCGAGGACACCTACCTCGAGGCGGCGGCGGAACGAGCGGTCCGCGACCTGGGCACGGCTGCCTGGAACGACCCGAACCAGCTCGCGTCCGCCGCGACGCAGCTGGCCGCGGTCACCCAGGCGCGCATCACGCTGACGCGGCCCTCGGGCGCGGTCGTCGCCGATTCCGGTCCGCCCGCAGCGACCGCCGGGCCGTTGGATCCGCAGCCTCTGGTGGACCCCCTCGGAGCGGGCTTCTTCGGCGACGGATCCGGGGCGGCCTCCATGCCCCGCTCGGGCAAGAGCGTCGAGCGCCCGGTCCAGCGCAACGGGAAGCTTCTCGGCAACGTGGTCATCTCGGACGCGCCCGCGTATGCGCAGGAAGCGCTCGCCACCGTCATGCGGGCCTGGGGCCTCGCGAGCCTGCTCGGCGTGCTGCTCGCGGCTCTCGTCGGATCGCTCGTCGCGTCCTGGCTGAGTCGACCGCTCCGGGCACTCACCGACGCCAGCGACCGCATGGCGCGCGGCGACCTCGAGGCTCGCGCCGACGTGGAGCGGGGCGACGAGGTGGGCCAGCTGGCGCGGTCCTTCAACGCGATGGCCTCGCGCGTGGACGAGACGGTGACGTCGTTGCGGCGCTTCGTGGCCGACGCGGCGCACGAGATCGGCACGCCCCTCACCGCGCTCCAGGCGGACCTCGACCTCGCCGAGACGCACGCGCAGACGCCGGACGAACGACGCCTGCTCCGCCGTGCGGCGGCACAGGCCCGCCGGCTCGAGGATCTCGCATCGGGTCTCCTGCGGCTCTCGCGCCTCGAGGCCCACGACGCGTCGCGGGAACCCGAGCGCCTCGACCTGCGCTCACTCGCACACCACGCGGCCGACGCCATCGCGTCCCGGGCCGACCAGGCGGACGTCGACCTCAGGCTCGAGGTGTCGACCGAGGACGTCCCCGTCATGGGCCACGCCGACAAGCTCGAGACGGCGATCGGCAACCTGCTCGACAACGCGCTCAAGTTCACGCCGACGGGGGGAACGGTCGTGCTCGGGCTGCGGGCCGACGCCGGCTGGGCGCGCCTCTGGGTGAGCGACACGGGGATCGGCATCCCACCCGACGAGCTGCCCGACCTCTTCGAGCGGTTCCATCGCGGCCGCAACGCGTCCGCGTACCCGGGCAACGGGCTCGGCCTCGCGATCGTCCGGGCGACGATGGATCTCCACGGCGGCACCGTTCGCGTCGAGAGCGGGGAGACGGGATCGCGGTTCGAGCTGCTGCTGCCCCTCGCCTGACACGGGGCCGTCCGGCGCACTCCGCCCCGGAGACGTGGCCCGGAACGGAGAGAGCCTCACCGCAGGCCAGAGCGTGACCAATAGCCCACTCCCGGACTCGGGCCGGCGGGCATAGTTCACGGCATGGACTACATCGTTCTCGTCAAGCAGGTACCCGATGTCTCGAACATTCCCGAGGATGCCTGGGACCGGGAGAAGGGCACGCTCCGGCGGGGGCTGCTCGACAACGTCCTGAACCCGCTCGACCTCCACGCCCTGACGTTCGCCGACCGCCTCAGTCGCGGCGACCCCGCCTCGCGGACCGTGTTCCTGACCATGGGTCCGCCCGCGGCGCGGGACGTCCTCGTGGACTGCCTGTCCCGCGTGCCCGGCGAGGCCGTCCTCCTCACCGACAAGGCGTTCGCGGGGGCGGACACGGGGGCGACCGCGTACTCGCTCGCGTGCGCCATCCACCGCATCGAGCGCGAGCTCTTCGGGGGGGATCGCGACTACATGATCGTCGCCGGGATGCAGTCGGTCGATGGCGACACTGCACAGGTGCCGCCGCAGATCGCCGAAGAGCTCGGGATCGACCACATCGCCTATGCGAAGGACCTCCAGCTCGAGCCGCGGATGACCATCCGCCGCATCGCGTCGGAGGGCATCGAGGACGTCCGCCCGCTCCGGTGGCCGGTCCTCATCACCGTCACCGCGTGCACGGATCCGCTCTACCGCTCCTTCGCGCAGTCGCGGGCGGCGCGCAGCGCGCCCATCCACGAGTGGAACGCGAAATCGGTCGAGGCCGACTCCACGCGGACCGGGCTCGAGGGTTCGTGGACCCAGGTCTACCGGCTGTTCTCCCCCAGCGAGGATCGCCCCAAGACCTGCGAATACGTCCACAACCCAGTCGAGCTCATCGGGAAGCTCGCGGCCCGCTACGGGTCCGCCGCCCCCGGTGCCGCCCTGGACGCCGGCGAGGGGTACGTGCTCGGCGACCGGGAGCCCACGTATCACGGCGAGTTCTGGGTCTTCGCGGAGACCGAGGGCGACGGCGTGCGCTCGGTGTCGATGGAGCTGCTCGGCAAGTCGCGCCGGCTCGCGGACACGCTCGGTGAGAAGGTCGGCGCGGTGCTCCCCTGTGACGCGGCCGGTGACCGGCCGGCGCAGCTGATCGCGGCCGGGGCCGACACGGTGTACGTGCTCGAGCACCCGCTCCTCGCGTCGTTCGACCCCCTCGCCCACAAGAAGGCGATCGCCGACCTCGTCCGCGCGCACCGACCCCAGGTCATGCTGTTCGGCGCCAGCCCCCTCGGCCGCGAGCTCGCGCCGCGCGTCGCCTACTCGTGCCGCTCCGGCCTGACCGCCGACTGCACGCGTCTCGAGATCGGCGACTTCGACAAGGGCAGCGTCCACCTCGTCGGCATCCTCAAGCAGACGCGCCCGGCCCTCGGCGGCAACGTCATGGCCACGATCATGACCAAGGACTCCCCGGGCCAGATGGCCACCGTCCGGCCCGGCGTCTTCAAGGTCCCGGACCCCGATCCGGACCGGACCGGCGAGATCCTCTTCCCGCCGGTGGAGCTCTCCACCGACGACCTCGGGCTCGAGTCCGTCCTCGTCGAGTCGTTCGCGAGCAAGGTCTCGATCCGCGACGCCGAGATCATCGTCGCCGGCGGGCATGGGTTCCGCTCGCGCGCCGATTTCGATACGTACCTGCAGCCGCTCGCGGTCGGCCTCGGCCGGCTGCTCGGCGCGAGCACCAAGGTGGCCGCCTCGCGGATGGCGGTCGAGGACGGGTTCACGACCCACGACTACCAGGTGGGCCAGACGGGCCAGACCGTCCAGCCCCGGCTGTACGTCGCCATCGGGATCTCCGGCGCGGTCCAGCACATCACCGGCATGCAGGGCTCGGAGATCGTCGTCGCCATCAACAAGGATCCGAAGGCGCGGATCTTCAACTACGCGGACTACGGGATCGTCGGCGATATCGAGACGATCGTCCCGGAGCTCATCCGCGCGACGGAGGGAGCCGCATGAGCGCCCCGATCGACGTCCTCGTCGTCGGTGCCGGCCCGGCGGGCCTGGCCGCCGCGATCCGCATCAGGCAGCAGCTGGCCGCCACGGGGCGGGACGCCTCGGTCGTCGTCATCGACAAGGCGCCGCGACCGGGCCATCACTGCCTGTCGGGCGCGGCGTTCGAGCCGGCCTGCCTCGACGAGCTCGTGCCCGGCTGGCGCGACGACCGCCGGTTCATGGAGCACGTCATCCCGGTCGAGCGCGACGAGATGTACTTCCTGTTCGGCAGCCGTGCGATCCAGCTGCCGCCGCTCGTCGTCCCGCGGCCCATGAACCACCTCGGCGACGTCACGATCTCCCTGTCGCGCCTCGTGGCGTTCCTCGCCGGCAAGGCCGAGCGCGCGGGCGTGGAGATCTACAGCGGCTACTCCGCGCGGACGCTCCTCGTCGAAGACGGCCGAGTCGTCGGAGTCGGGCTCGGCGAGGTCGGACTCGACGCCCATGGCGGCGACAAGTCCAACCACCGGACGGCCGAGGAGATCCGGGCGCGGGTGACGATCCTCGCCGACGGCACGCACGGGGTGATCTCCACCCAGCTCCGTGACCGCTTCGGGGCCGGAAGGCACCCGCAGGTCTACTCGCTCGGGATCAAGGCGGTCGTCCAGTACGCCGACGAGAACGCGTTCGGGACCAACCGCGTGCTCCACACGCTGGGCTACCCGAACCCGGCGAGCGTCTTTGGCGGCGGGTTCATGTACAGCATGGGCGAGAAGACCGTCGCGGTCGGCCTGATCCTCGGGCTCGACTGGAAGTACGGGGACCTCACGCCCCAGCGCGAGTTCGAGCGCTACCGCGCCCATCCGTTCATCGCCGACCTTCTCCGGGGCTCGGTCACGGTCGCCACCGGCGCCAAGACGATCCCCGAGGGCGGCTACTACTCGCTCGGCCGGCTCGCGGTCCCCGGCGCGCTCGTCGTCGGCGACGGCGCCGGTTTCGTGAACATGGAGAAGATCAAGGGGATCCACTACGCGATCCGCTCCGGCATGGCGGCGGCCGAGACCGTCGCGGCGGGACTCGCGGCGCCGGACGGTGCTCGCGTGCCGCTCGTCGGCTACGCGGATCGCCTCGAGGCGCGCGGCGTGCTGCCGGACCTGCGCCGCGCGCGCAACTACCGGCAGAGCTTCCGGTGGGGGATCTACCCCGGCGCCCCGCTCTCCATGGTCCAGCGGTGGATCCCCGCGCGCATGGGGATGGAGCCGGACTTCGAGGGCACCCGACGCGGCGCCCGCCTGGACCGGCCCGATCCCGGCGGGATGGACGGAGCGACGTTCGTCAGCCTCACCGGGTCGCTCCATCGCGAGGACGAGCCGGCGCACATGACGGTCCTCGACCCGGAGAAGTGTGTCGGCTGCGAGGCCGACTACGCGAACTCGTGCACGCACTTCTGCCCGGGGCAGGTCTACCGCTGGGATGGCTCGAAGATCGTCCTGTCCGCCTCGAACTGCCTGCACTGCATGACCTGCGCGGTGAAGTGCCCGCTGGAGAACATCCGCTGGCTGCCGCCCGAGGGCGGCGAGGGGCCGCGCTTCAAGCAGATGTAGCGTCCGTCGCCGCGACGACGGCGCGGAGCCTCAGCGATGGAGCTCGTGCGCGGCGACGAAGCTGAGCCCGTGCTCGGTGAGCGCCCGTGCCGTGTGGTTCGTGGCGTCGACCTTGTCCATGAAGTCGTCCTGGAGCGCGTCCCACTCGCCGCTCGCGATGACCTCGGACTTGTCCCGGAAGTAGTCCAGGATGTC
>CAIYQJ010000186.1 GCA_903928275.1 uncultured Chloroflexota bacterium | reverse complement strand
GCAGCCGCCCGCCGCGGCCGCGGCCGGCTCGGTGCCACTCACGGCGCCCGTCTCGCCACCCACGCCCGCCGCGCCGGTGGCCCTGCCGTCCGACGCCCGGCTGCGGATCCTCGCCGCGCCGTCGGTGCCCGCCGTCAAGGCCGCCCCGGGACCCGGCGCCGACCGGGGCACCCGCGTGGATTCGAACGGCTGGATCCACCTCCACGTGGAGGGCGACCCGTACGACCGGGGCTACCAGCACGGCCGGCTGGTCGCACCGGAGCTCGCGACGATCATGAAGACGCTGCGGCACATCATGCCCATCGACACCGGCCAGGACTGGGCGTACTTCGTGAAGGCCGCGGAGAAGCTGTACGTCCCGCACCGCGAGGAGGAGTTCCTCGAGGAGATCAAGGGGATCGCGGCGGGCGCCACGGCCGCGGGAACCGAGATGACCTGGCAGGAAGCCCTCGCCTGGAACGGCAACATGGAGCTGACCGGCTACTGGTACCCGGGGATCCTGTCGGGCGCCTACAGCGACGGCGTGGACAAGGGGCACTGCAGCGCGTTCGTGGCCACCGGGTCGTACACGAAGGACGGCAAGGCCGTCATGGCCCACAACGACTGGGACCACTTCGTCACCGGGCAGTTCGCGAACGTGATCCTGGACATCGTGCCGTCCAATGGCCACCGGATGCTCATGCAGGCCTTCCCCGGCTACATCGCGTCCATGACCGACTACTTCGTCACCGACGCCGGGATCATGGGCACGGAGACGACGATCGGGAGCTACAGCCTCTACGACCCGAAGCAGATGGCCGAGTTCTACCGGATGCGCAAGGCCACGCAGTACGCGGACACCCTGGACGACTGGGTCCGGCTCGTGGCGACCGGGAACAACGGTGGGTACGCGAACAGCTGGCTCCTCGCCGACGCCAATACGAGCGAGATCGTGCGGTTCGAGCTCGGCCTCAAGTACAAGGCCGTCACGCGCACCAGGGACGGCTACTTCGTCGGCTTCAACTCCGCGGTGGACCCGAAGATCCGCAATCTCGAATGCGGCGGCGACCCCACCTACTTCGACATCCGGACGGCGGCGGGCGCCCGGCGCGTGCGGCTGACCCAGCTGATGGAGGATCAGCGCGGGAAGATCGACGTCGAGCTCGCGAAGAGCGTCCTCTCGGACCACTACGACGTGTACCTCGACAAGGCCGACAACCCGTGCTCGCGCACGATCGAGGGCCACTACGAGATCGACCCGTTCACGTACTGGCAGGCGCGGCGGCCGTACTCGCCGCAGGGCGCGCTCGACGGGAAGGTGATGGACGCGACGATGGCGAAGGCGATGAGCTTCGCCGCGCGCTGGGGGAGCTCCTCCGGGATGCCATTCGACGCCGCCGCGTACACGAAGGCGCACCCGCAGTGGGACAACGTCGCGGGCTACCTCGTCGACAGGCCCGCGCAGCCCTGGACCATCTTCACCGCGCGCTGACGCGGGGGACCCGGCGGCCAGCGTGGCCGGCGGGGCGGCCGGCGTGGCGAGCGGTGTGGCCGGCGTGGCGAGCGGCGGCCGGCGACCAGCGTCGCCCGCCCGTCCGCCGCCTACTCCTCGCCGATGTCCTCGTTCCAGACGTCGGGGCGTTCGCGGATGAAGCCGGCCATCAGCTCGACGCACTCGGCCGAGTCGAGATCCACGACCTCGACGCCGCGCGAGCGCAGGAGATCCTCCGCGCCGACGAAGGTCCGGCGCTCGCCGAGGACGACCCGCGGGATCCCGTAGAGCAGCATCGCACCGCTGCACATGTCGCAGGGCGAGAGCGTGGTGTACATCGTGGCGCGTCGGTAGGCCGACGCCGGCAGCCGGCCGGCGTTCTCGAGCGCGTCCGTCTCCCCGTGGCGGATCGCGCTGCCGAGCTGGACGCGGCGGTTGTGCCCCACGCCCACCACGGCCCCGTCGATGACGAGCGCCGCGCCGATCGGGACACCGCCCTCGGCACGCCCGATCCGTGCCTGCTCCATCGCCACCGCAAGGAACTCCCGGTCGTCCATCTGCGTCTCCCTGGGGCCCTCCGAGCGCCTCGCTGCGGTCTGCAGGGGCGCTCTGTCGATCCCTGGTCAGCCCCAGGGTCACTGTACTGCCCGGTCGGCCGGGCGGATGCGCAGCGCCAGGGCCAGGCGGATGCGTCGCGCCCGGGCCGGGCGGATGCGCCGCGGCAGGGCCGGGCGGATGCGCTCCGGTCGCGTCCGCAGGCCGGAGAAGGGTGGGGCCGTCCCGGTGACGCCCGCGCTCGTACACTCGCTCCATGCTCCGAACCGTGACCGCGACCCGGTACGTCACGCCGCTCCGGGAGGGCGGCTCCCTGCCCGCGATCGTGGAGGCCGATGACGACGGCCTGTACGTCGCGAAGTTCCGCGGCGCCGGCCAGGGTCCCAAGGCGCTCGTGGCCGAGGTCATCGCGGGCGAGATCGGGCGAGCGCTCGGGCTGCCCGTGCCGGAGATCGTGCTCGTGGAGTTCGACCCGGCGCTCGGCGCCGCGGAGCCGCACGAGGAGATCCGCGACCTGCTGAACCGGAGCCCCGGCACGAACGTGGGCCTCGACTTCCTCCCGGGTGCCCTTCCCTACGCACCGGCGGCGGACGCACCCGCGCCGGACCTCGCGGCGGAGATCGTCTGGTTCGATGGCTTCGTCATGAACCCGGACCGGACGCCGCGCAACGTCAACATGCTCGTCTGGCACCGGCGGCTCTGGCTCATCGATCACGGCGCGGCGCTGTACGTGCACCACACGTGGCGCGACCCCGCGGAGCACGCGCGGCGACCCTTCCCGCTGCTACGCGACCATGTCCTCCTGCCGGTCGCCGGATCGATCGAGCAGGCGGACGCGCGGCTGGCCCCGCTCGTCACGGCGGAGCTGGTCACGTCGATCGTCGCCGCGGTCCCGGACGACTGGCTCGTCCCCGAGGCGGGATTGCCGGACCCCGCGTCGCATCGGCGCGCGTACGTGGACTACCTCATGGCGAGGATCGAGGCGCCGCGGGCGTTCGTCGGGGAGGTTGAACATGCCCGCGACGCGGCGTAGCCCATTCGCCTACGCGATCGTCCGGGTAGTCCCGCACGTGGAGCGCGGCGAGGCGATCAACGCCGGGGTCATCGTGGGCTGCCGGCCGAGGCGTTTCCTCGCGGCGCGTGTCACGCTCGACACGGCGCGCCTCCTGGCGCTCGCGCCTGACTGCGACGAGGTCGAGATCCGCCGCCACCTCGACGCGATCCCGCACATCGCGGCCGGCGACCCCGCGGCCGGCCCGATCGCCCTGCTCTCCCAGCCCGAGCGCTTCCACTGGCTCGTGTCGCCGAGCAGCACGGTCGTCCAGCCGTCGGACGTCCACACGGGGATGACGTCCGATCCGGCCGGCACGCTGGAGCACCTGTTCCGGACGCTGGTCCTGGTGCCGGAGCCCGGCGCGCGCGGCGCCGGGGCCGGGCCGGGCACGGAGCCGCCGGCCGGTGACTGGGGGGACACCGCGGCGGACCACGAGGCACGCGGCGACGGGCCGACCACTTCGTGGCCGGGCGGCCGAGACCGCCAGGGGCAGAGCTAGGATTCCGCGCGCCAGGCGGGCATCGTGGCCATGTAGGCGGCGGCCTGCGCACGAGCGCTGTCGTAGTCGAGGCCGTCCTGCTTCATGGCCCACTGCGTGAAGCGCTCCAGTCGCTCGTCGCGCGGCTGGAGCGTGCCGTCCTCCTTCGTGCAGAACCTGCAATAGGGACTGGCCGGATCACCGAGCGCATGGTCGGCGACGGTGGCGAGAGGCATGCCGCAGCTGTCGCAGCGGGAGCCGAAGGTCGCAGGCGTGGTCATGTGGGACCTCCTTCCATGGGTGCGCGATGCGTGGGGCGAGGCGGACGTGCCGCGGCCGTCGCGGAGTCGGGCGCAGCGACGATCGGTGGGGCAGCCGGCGTCTCCGCGCCCGCCAGCAGCTCGAAGCCCCTGACGACGGTCGCGCGGTCGCGCGGGGCGAGAGACCCCATCACCTGGGCGAGCAGGTCCGGCGCGAGCACCTGGCCCACGCGGGCGACGACGTCGCGGCCCGCGTCCGTCAGCCACACGAGCACTCGACGCTCGTCGCGCTCGTCCCGGATGCGCGCGACGAGGCTCTTGTCCTCCAGCCGTGCCACCAGCTCCGAGGTCGAGTTGCGGCGGAGGCCCAGGTGGGTCGCCAGCTCGCCGATCGTGAGCGGCCCGGCGGACCCGAGGTGGATGAGGACCTCGAGGCCGCGGCGCGTGATCGGCAGCTCCCCGCCGCTCGCGAGACTCCGCGCGGAGTGGTAGCGGCGGTAGACGACCTGGAAGAGACGGGCGACCACCCGCGCCGCGTCGTCGGGTGACATCTCGCGGCCGTCGTCGAGCGTCCGGGCCGCACCGCCGTCGGCGGGTCCGGGTCCGAGTCCGGGTCCGGGTGGGATCTTCGCGTGATCTGTCGTCGCGACCATGTCGTCACGACATTCTCACCAGAGCCCTTCGGGGTCAACCGATGCGACCGTCGCACACGACGCTATCGGCCGGCGACTCGCGGACGCCCGACCACTCGCGGACGATCGTCGCGCGGCTGTCGCGGGCCGGATCAGACCGCCGCGGCGGTCTCGTCGATCGTCACCTCGATGAGGGGACTGTGGGCCACCATCGCATCCAGGTCCGTCCTGTTCCAGGCCTGCGCCACGCGCGAGAGGACCGCCCGCCGCTCCGCGGGATCGTCGACGATCCGGGCGTGTGCGGGGAGGTCCGCGACGACCGTCCCCTTCAGGTGGAACGTCAGGCGCGGGTCCGCCTCGAGGTTCGCGATCCAGGCGCGGCGCGCGGCGGCCCGCGGCATCCCCGAGATGAAGATCCGTCCGTCGATCACGTGGTAGACGATCTCGATCCGACGTGGCTCGCCGGACTTCCGCCCGGTGGTGGTGATGTCGATGACCTCGCCGTGCGTGAGCGCCGCTCGAACCGCGTCGTCCATGGATCCCCCTCCGTGGTTGTTGGTCGCCCGATACTTGTGCGAGCAACTACATCACGGTCCGGCGGGGACGCGGCATCGGCGTTGGGCGACGCGGCCCCGGCGGCCGGCGCGAACGGCCGACGGTCAGCCCCCGGCGGCCCGGAGCGACGCCTTGTGTGTGCGCTTCTGGTCCTGGTAGCGCGCAAGCGCCTCGGCGGAATCGACATCCGCCAGCGTGGGATACGTGGGCGCGACATCCTCCCAGCCGGGCGGCCGCACGCCGTACCGGCGCGCGAGGATCGCGATGAGCGACTTCGCCTTCATCGGGCCGATCCCGGGGACGGCGAGGAGGCGCGCCTCCAGCTCCCGACCGTCCCGCGCCTCCGTCCAGATCCGGGAGGCGTCCCCACCGTACGTGGCGGTCACGTGGCGGCACAGCTCCCCGACGCGACCGGCCATCGTCCCGGGGAACCGATGGAGCGCGGGCTTCTCCCGGAAGGCCGCCTCGAGGATCGTCGGGTCCATCGCGGCGATGGCGCGCGCGTCGAGCCCGCCGATCCGTCGTGACAGCTCGAGAGGGCCGCGGAACGCCTTCTGCAGCGGCACCTGCTGGTCCAGCTCGAAGCCGATGAGGAGTGCGAGCGGGTCGCGCGCGATGAGCGCGTCCGCCTCGGCGTCTCCGGTGAACGGGAGCGAGTCGGGGGCGATGGTGCTCGTCATGCGTTGCTCCTATGTCAAGCGGCTACTACCGGCCGCGCGGAATCGCGGCGTCGACGGGCGATCACCGACCGCTCGACCCGACGTCACGACCGGCCGCCTGCGCCCTTCGCCAGCGGATGGACGACGTGGAGAGCCCCGGGCAGGACGTCGGCGATGAACGAGCCGCGCCCGAGGACGTCCCCGTCGACCTCGATGACGTCCGACGGCTCCGACGACACCGAGACGTGGCGACCACGAAGCCGCAGGGATGCCCCGGTCGCCGACCACCCGACCTGCGTCCGCGCGAGCAGCTCGAGACCGCCGACCACGCCGCCGACCACGCCGGTCCCCCGGACCACGAGGACGTCGAGCAGCCCGTCGTCCGCGGTGATCGGCAGCCGCGGCGCCACGAGGCCCGGGATGAGCTCTCCGGCGTTCACGACGAGCACGGCGATGGCGGGGACCTCGTGGACGTCGCCGTCGATCTCGATGCGGTGACGGCTGACGGTCAGCCCCGGCACGAGCGACGCGGCGGCCGCGAAGTAGGCCGCGCGCCCCACGCTGCGCTTGGCGCGCTCGCCCGCCGCGGCCATGACCTTGGCGTCGAAGCCGGATCCGCACGCCACGACGAACGTGCCCCGGCCCGCGGCCGGCACCCGATCGTCCATGACCTCGTCGAGCGACCACGCGACGGAGCCGGCATCCACCGCGCGGTGATCCCCCTCTGCGATGGCCCGGATGGCGGCCGCGCGAGTGACCGGCAGGCCGAGCGCGCCCGAGAAGATGTTCCCTGTCCCGGCGGGGACCACCCCGAGCGGGATCCCGGTGCCGGCCAACCTCTCCGCCACCAGGCGGATCGTCCCGTCGCCGCCGATGACGACGACGATCGGGGCACGAAGCGCGACCGCCGAGTCGAGCGCCGCATCCACGGCGGCGCGATCGCCGGCCACCCACTCGAGATCCGCGCCGGTCCGGGCGAGGACCGCCGCGCGGACCTCCTGCTCGATGGAGGCGCGCCGCGCGTCGTCGCGCATGAGCCGGCTCCCGGGCCGCACGATCGCGAGGGCGAGCGGCGACGTGTCCATGCCCGACACGGTACCCCGCCCCCACCGGACCCGCACCGCCGCGGGTGAGACGATCGGCATGGGCTATCCTTGTGGTCATAGATGAAGCGGCGCCATGGGGCGCCGACGCGCCGTCGCCGCGGTCCCCCGCCCGCACCCACGCGGGGTCTCGCACCGCGCCGGCCCAGAGGAGGGCCCGCTGCCCGTGCCATTCGACCACCTCGGCCTTTCGGCCGAGATCCTGCACGCCGTCGCCGACGAGGGCTACGAGCTGCCGACCCCCGTCCAGGAGGAGGCCATCCCGGTCGTCCTTGCCGGGCGCGACCTCCTCGCCGCCGCGCAGACCGGCACGGGGAAGACGGCCGCGTTCGTGCTGCCGATCCTCCAGCTGCTCACGCCCCTGGCGAACACGAGCTTCTCGCCGGCCCGCCATCCGGTGCGCGCGCTCGTGGTCACTCCCACGCGCGAGCTGGCCATGCAGGTGGCCCAGTCGGTGAAGACGTACGGGCGGCACGTGCCCCTCCGCTCGGCGGTCGTGTACGGCGGCGTCCCGGTGGACCCGCAGGCGAAGGAGACGCGCGCGGGGGTCGAGATCCTCGTCGCCACGCCCGGTCGCCTCCTCGACCTCGTGGGCCAGCGCGCGGTGAACCTCACGCAGGTGTCGATCCTCGTCCTCGACGAGGCCGACCGGATGCTCGACATGGGGTTCATCCCGGACATCCGGCGGATCGTGGAGCTGCTGCCGGCGGGACGCCAGAGCCTGCTGTTCAGCGCCACCTTCAACGACGACGTGCGCTCGCTCGCCGGCAACTTCCTCAGGGACCCGGTGACGGTCGAGGTCGCGCGGCGCAACACGGCGGTCGAGACGGTGCGGCAGATGCTCTACCCCGTCGACCGCGAGCGGAAGACCGACCTCCTCGCCCACCTCATCCGCACCCGCGGCTGGCGGCAGGTCCTCGTCTTCACGCGGACGAAGATCATGGCGAGCCGCCTGGCTCGCGACCTGGACAGGGTCGGGATCGCGGCGGTCCCCATCCACAGCGACCGCACGCAGTCCGAGCGGACGCGGGCGCTGGCGGATTTCAAGGCCGGTGAGATCGAGGTCCTCGTCGCCACGGATGTCGCCTCGCGCGGCCTCGACATCGAGGAGCTGCCGGTCGTCGTGAACTACGAGCTCCCGCTCGTCGCCGAGGACTACCTCCACCGGATCGGGCGCACCGCGCGCGCGGGCCTCGACGGCGACGCCGTGAGCCTCGCATGCATCGACGAGGTCGACCTCCTCCGCGCCATCCAGCGGATGCTGAAGCGCGCGATCCCCTGGCAGGTGGAGCCCGGGTTCGTGCCGGACCGCAACGTGGAGCCACGGCCCATCTCGGGTCGCTCATCGCCGGGAGCCGCGATCCGGGATGCCCGTGAGACGCGCGCCCGTGAAGGCGCGCCTCGACGCGGCGGGGTGCGTCCCCGCCCGACCGGCGCCGGCGAGCGACGACCCACGGGCCGATAGGACGCGTCGAGCGGTCGCGGGCGTGCGGCGCACGACGGGGCGGCGATGAAGGACGCGCGGCGATGACGGCGGTCGACCCGTCCACGCTCCGGTTCGGCGCCGCCTTCTGGGTCCAGCGGACCACGTGGCCCGAGGTGCGCGAGTGGGGGCTCGCGGCCGAGGCGGCCGGCTTCGACTCGCTCTGGGTGGACGACCACCTCCTCAACGACGAGGGCGACCCGGACGCGCCCAAGCTCGAGGGCTGGGCCACGCTCGCTGCGCTCGCGGCGATCACGACCCGGCCGCGCCTGGGGCACCTCGTCGTCGCGAACACGCTGCGGGAGCCCGGCGTCGTCGCGAAGCTCGCGGTGACGCTCGACGGGATCTCGGCCGGTCGCGCCATCCTCGGCCTCGGCGCCGGCTGGTTCGCGCGCGAGCACGAGGCGTTCGGCATCGACTTCGGCGCATCGGCGGGCGAGCGCATCGACCGGCTGGGCGAGTCGGCGGCGATCCTCCGGCGGCTGCTCGCCGGCGAGCGCGTCACGCACGCCGGACGCTTCTACCGGCTCGACGACGCCGTGGCGCGGCCAGGTCCGCGGAGCTCGCCCGTGCCCATCCTCGTCGGGGGCATGGGCAGGCGGCGGACCCTGCGTGTCGTGGCCGAGTCGGCGGACATGTGGAACGGTGTCGGCTCGGCCGGGACGATGGCCGAGGCGTCGGCCGCGCTCGACGCGCACTGCGCCGCGATCGGGCGCGACCCGGCGTCGGTGCTGCGGACCGCGGCGCTCAACGTGATCGTCCGGCCGACACAAGCGGCTGCCGAGGAGGAGTTCGCGCGGGTGGTGCGACTCCACGCGATCCAGCCGGGCGAGAAGGACCTGCACGCCGGGGGGCCGCCGGAGGTCATCGCCGACAGGCTCCGGGCCTACGCCGCGGCCGGGATCTCCGAGACGATGTGGATCTTCCGGCACCCCTGGGACCGCCAGACGATCGCGAGCCTGCCGGCGGTGCGGGCGGCGCTGGCGCGCTGATCCGACGGACCGCGTCGCAGAAGAGCGCGCCGGGGACGACCGTGTCGCAGAGGACCGCGCCGGGCGGCGGCACCGTCCCTGCCCCCCCGCGGCCGCCAGCCGCCCGCTCAGTGCGCGATCGGGGCGACGGTCGCGCTCGTGGCGCGGACGAGGTCGGCCGGCGCCAGCTCCACCTGGAGGCCCCGCCGGCCGGCGCTCACGAGGACGGTCGCGTGTGCCGACGCCCCGGCGTCCACGACGGTCGGGAGCGCTCGGCGCTGGCCGAGCGGGCTGATCCCGCCGACGACGTAGCCCGTCGCCCGCTCGGCCGCGGCGGGGTCGGCCATCCGAGCCCTTCTCCCGCCGGTCGCGGCCGCGAGCGCCTTGAGATCCAGCTCGCGGTCCACCGGGACGATCGCCACGACGAGTCGGCCATCCACGCTCGCGACGAGCGTCTTGTGGACGCGCGCGGGATCGACGCCGAGCGCCGCGGCGGTCCGCTCGCCGTACCCGGCGCGCCGGTCGCGCTCGGCGGCCGTGGGCGGTGCCGGCTCGTGCTCGTGGACGACGAACGTCACGCCCGCCCGCTCGAGCGCAAGGATCGCCGGGGTACCGCGGCCGCTCACGTCGCGGATGGTACCGGGCACGCGGGACTTCGGCGGGCGCCCCGGGGGCCCCTTCGGGACGTCCGGCACTATCCGGGCACGGGCCCGAGGCGCTTCGCTCACCGTGCTTGCGTCCCTTCGTCCTGACCCTATGTATCGCAACGCCGGTCGCGGGGATCGTGATCCCGCCGGAGAGAGGACTCGGATGGCGGGCACGACCATGGATCGGTCCCTGCCGGGCAGGAAAGGGCTGAAGTCCGACGCAGTCGGCTTCGTCAACGGGGTGGTGCTGGGGGTGGCCTCCACCGCCCCCGCGTACAGCCTGGCGGCGTCGCTCGGGATCGTGGTCGTGGCGGTCGGCGTCCAGTCGCCGGCGATCATGCTCGTCGCGTTCCTGCCGATGGGCGCCATCGCCGCCGCCTACTACTACCTCAACCGCGTCGATCCGGACTGCGGCACGAGCTTCACGTGGGTGAGCCGCGCGATGGGTCCGTGGATCGGCTGGCTCACCGGCTGGGCGATCATCGTGGCGGACGTCATCGTCATGGCGAACCTCGCCGAGATCGCCGCCGTTTACACGTTCCTCCTGTTCGGCATCGACACCTACTCGCTGACGGACCCGGTCCTCAACATCGCGATCGGGAACGCCGCGTTCGTCGTCACCCTGGGCGACGCGCTCGTGCTCGTCGCGGGTTCGCTCTGGATCGCCGCGATGACCGCGGTCTGCTACATCGGGATCCAGGTCTCCGCGAGGATCCAGTTCGGGCTCCTGGCGGTGGAGCTGTTCACGCTCGCGCTGTTCGCGATCGTCGCACTCGTCCGCGTCTACGGACTCTTCGGGACGGAGATCCCGGCGGACGCGGTGCAGCCCACGCTCGCCTGGCTCAACCCGTTCGCGATCGTCGCCCAGGACGCTCCCGACGCCGGATTCAGCTGGACCGCGATGGCCGCCGGGCTCATCGCGGCGATCTTCATCTACTGGGGATGGGACAGCACCGTCTCCATCAACGAGGAGAGCGAGGACCCGTACCGCGGGCCCGGCAAGGCCGCACTGGTCTCCACCGTCGTGCTCCTCCTCACGTTCGTCCTCGTGTCGATCGCCGCGCAGGCGTTTCACGGGCCCCAGTTCCTCGCCGACCCCGCGAACAGCGGCGACGTCCTCGGCGCCCTCGGCAAGGACGTCCTCGGGAGCCCGTTGTACCTCCTGCTCGTAGTGTCGATCCTCACGTCGGCGGCGGCGTCCACGCTGACCACGATCCTTCCAACGGCACGGACCGCGCTGTCGATGGCGGACCACGGCGCGATCCCGGGCTACTGGGGACGGATCCACCCGCAGTTCATGACCCCGAGCACGGCCACGGTCGGCATGGGCGTCGGCTCGATCGCCTTCTACGTCGTCCTCCGGCTCATCTCGGCGAACGTTCTCTACGACGCGATCGCGGCCCTCGGGATCATGATCGCCTTCTACTACGGGCTCACCGGGTTCGCGAGCGCGATCTTCTTCCGCAAGCTGCTCCTCCGGAGCCCGCGGAACCTCCTGTTCATCGGGATCGTGCCGGTCTTCGGTGGCGTGGTCCTCTTCTGGGCGCTCATCCAATCGGTCATCGACCTCTCGAACCCAGCGAACTCCTACACCGGCACGGACTGGTTCGGCATCGGGCCGCCGGTCGTCATCGCGGCGGTCTTCGCCGTCATGGGCCTCGTTCTCATGTTCGCCCAGCGGATCTACCGGCCCGCGTTCTTCCGCCACCGCCTGGAGGTCGCCGATGCCGACGCCCTCGACCTCAAGCCGCCGACGGAGCTCATGGAGGGGCCCGGCATCATCGGTTGAACGCCGTCGCCGGCGGAGCGGCACATCGGTCGGCAACGAGAGTCGCGGACGGGGCCCGGGTGCGGCGGGACGGTCCCTCGGCGATCCGCGAGCAAGGAGTCACGCATCATGAAGGTCCTCCTGGTCGGCACGGGTACCGTGGGCGAGGCGATCGCGAAGCTCAGTCGCGGCCGGCCCTGGCTCGAGAAGATGGTGCTCGCCGACTACGACCTCGGTCGCGCGCAGATGGTGCTCGCCGGGGTGGGGCACGATCCCGCGTACACGGCGGCGCGCGTCGACGCCAGCAGCAGGAAGGATGTCGTCGAGCTCATCCTGGCGCACGGGATCGACCTCGTGATGAACTCGGTGGACCCGCGGTTCGTCATGCCGCTGTTCGAGGCGGCGCTCGAGGCCGGCGTGGACTACGTGGACATGGCCGTGAGCCTGTCCGAGCCGCACCCCACCGACCCGTACGGCAGGCCCGGCGTCATGCTCGGCGACCGCCAGTTCGCGCTCGCCGACGCGTGGAAGGCGAGCGGCCGGATGGCGCTGCTCGGGATCGGCATGGATCCCGGCCTCTCGGACCTGTTCGGGAAGTTCGCCGCGAAGCATCTCTTCGACGAGGTCCATGGCGTCCACGTCCGCGACGGCGGCGACATGTACATCGAGGGCTTCGCGTTCGCGACTGTCTTCAGCATCTGGACGACGATCGAGGAGTGCCTCAACCCGCCGCTCCTCTGGGAGAAGGAGCGCGGCTGGTACACCACCGAGCCGTTCTCCGGGGCAGAGCGGTTCATCTTCCCGGAGGGCGTGGGGGCCGTCGAATGCGTGAACGTGGAGCACGAGGAGGTCGTCCTCG
>CAIYQJ010000185.1 GCA_903928275.1 uncultured Chloroflexota bacterium | reverse complement strand
TCGTCCGGCCGCGACTGCACGACGGTCGTCGGCGTGCCATGGACGGCGTGCTCGGCATGGACCGCGGGGATCATGCCGAGGCGGCCGGCCTGGTAGTCCGCGAACGCCTGCATGACCTCCTCGCGGGTGTTCATGACGAACGGGCCCATCCATGCCACCGGCTCGCGGATGGGCCGGCCACCCAGGACGAGGACGTCGAGGCTGGGGCTGCGGCTCTCCTGGACCGCCGCCGCCTCGACGGTCAGGGCATCGCCCGGGCCGAAGACAGCGAGCTGCCCCGCCTGGACGGGCCACCGCTCCGCACCCACGGTCCCGTGCCCGCTCAGGACGTAGACGAGCGCGTTGTAGTCCGGGCGCCAGGCCAGCGAGAGCCGGGCGGTCGGGCTCAGTGTCACGTGGCCGTACGTCATCGGCGTGTAGGTGGAGCCCGGCCCGGCGTGGCCCGCGATCTCGCCGGCGATGACCCGGACCAGCGCGCCGCCATCCGGCGACGAGAGCAGCGCCACCTCGTTCGCGCGGAGGTCCTGGTAGCGCGGCGCGGCCCACTTCTCGGCACGTGGCAGGTTCACCCACAGCTGGATCCCGTGGAAGAGGCCGCCCCCGACGACCAGCGCTTCCGGCGGCTTCTCGATGTGGAGGATCCCGGCGCCCGCGGTCATCCACTGCGTGTCGCCGTTCGTGATGACGCCGCCCCCGCCGTTGCTGTCGCTGTGCTCGAACGTGCCGTCCATCATGTAGGTGACCGTCTCGAACCCGCGATGCGGGTGCCAGGGTGTCCCCTTCGCCTCGCCCGGCGCGTACTCGACCTCGCCCATCTGGTCCATGTGGACGAACGGGTCGATGTCCGCGAGGTCCACGCCGGCGAACGCGCGGCGGACCGGGAAACCCTCGCCCTCGTACCCGCGCGGAGCGCTGGTGACGGTCCGGACGGGGCGCTGGCGCGCGATGAGCGGGTCCGGATCGGGGATCCGCGGCAGGATCGTGATGTCGTCGACGGTGATGGCGGGCACGAGGCCGGTCCTTTCCGATCCGGGGCGCTCCGACACGGCCGCCCGCGGGATGTTCGTTGCCTGTGCAACTATCGCACCTGGGACGGGCCGCGTCAACGGCACGACACCCCGGGTGATCCCGCTGCGATCGGGCGGTGATCGCGCGGTGATCGTGGGGTGATCGCGAGGCCGGTCCGCGCACGAGCGGCCGATGGCATGCTTGCGCGAACATCCGCCCGCCGGATCGACCGGCCACCGGGCCGACCGACCGACCGATCACCGGGCCGGTCGATCACCGGGCCGACCGGCTCCCGGGCCGATCGACCGACCGACCGACCGACCGACCGAAGGGGAGCTGCTCATGCGGACGTCATCGGATCCCACGGCGCGGGTCGGCCTCATCGGCTACGGGCTGGCAGGCAGCGTCTTCCACGCGCCGCTGATCGCGGCGACGTCCGGCCTGCGCCTGGACGCGATCGTCACGTCCGACGCCGGTCGACAGGATCGGGCGCACCGGGATCATCCGGAAGCCCGGCTCCTCGCGCGAGCCGAGGACATGTGGGCCGCGGGCGACCTCGACCTCGTCGTCGTGGCGACGCCCAACCGCTCCCACGTCCCGCTCGCCATGGCCGCGATCGAGGCGGGCGTGGCCGTCGTCGTCGACAAGCCGCTGGCGCCGACCGCCGCGGAGGGACGCGCCCTCATCGCCGCGGCGGAGCACGGGGGCGTCCCGCTGACCGTGTTCCAGAACCGGCGCTGGGATGGCGACTTCCAGACGGTCCGCCGACTCATCGATGACGGCAGCCTGGGCCGCGTCCTCCGGTTCGAGTCCCGGTTCGAGCGGTGGCGCCCGGAGGTGGGGCCCGGCTGGCGCGAGAGCGGCGCTCCGGGCGACGCCGGCGGCCTGCTCGTCGACCTCGGGGCGCACCTCGTCGACCAGGCAGTCGTGCTGTTCGGGCCGGTCGTCACCGTGTACGCGGAGCTCGACCGTCGGCGGCCGGGTGCCGCGGTCGACGACGATGCGTTCGTGGCGCTCACGCACGCGTCGGGGACCCGCTCGCACCTGTGGATGAGCGTCGTCGACGCCCAGTCGGGCCCGCGGATGCGCGTCCTCGGCGACCGCGCCGCCTACGTGAAGATGGGCCTGGACGTGCAGGAGGAGGCCCTCCGCGACGGCGCGCGGCCGGGCGACCACGGCTGGGGCGAGGAGACGCCCGACCGATGGGGCCTGGTCGGCGCCGACGACGACCTGCGTCCGGTCCGGACCGAGCGTGGCTGCTACGAGGAGTTCTACGCCGCCGTCGCAGCGTCGCTGCGCGACGGATCCCCGATGCCCGTGGACCCGGCGGACACGGTCGTCGTCCTCGACCTCATCGACGCGGCGCAGCGCTCGGCCGCCACCGGGGAGACGGTGCGCGTCGGGTAGGGCGCGGGTGACGTAGTCTGGCCGCCGCGATGACGGGCCGCGGTCACCGGCAGCCGGTCGCGACATGCCCAGCACGCTCGCAGGCAGGAGGCGTCCCAATGCCCCACGAGGATCCCGGGTCCGCGGCGGCTTCCCACGCGACCGCTTCCCACGGATCGCCCGGAGCCGGCGAGCGGGGCGAGACCATGGGGTGCTGCGGCATCGAGGACCCGTTGCCAGGTGACGCCGGCTCCCACTCTCGCCCACCGCGCGTCGGCGTGCACGGTGCACTCGTCGAGGC
>CAIYQJ010000184.1 GCA_903928275.1 uncultured Chloroflexota bacterium | reverse complement strand
GTCTGGATGTCCCTGCGCCACCACGGGAGCGACGCGTTCGGGCGGCTGATCGGCCAGAACATCGAGCAGGCCCGGCATCTCGCGGAGCTCGTCCGCGCCGAGTCGGAGCTCGAGCTCCTCGCGCCGGTGGCGATGAACGTCGTGTGCTTCCGCTACGTGCCGCCGGGCTCGGACAACGACTCAGGGAGCGACCTCGATGCCCTGAACACCGAGGTGCTCCTCCGCCTCCAGGAATCGGGCGTGGCGGTCCCGTCGAGCACCTCGATCGGCGGCCGGTTCGCCATCCGCGTCGCGATCACGAACCACCGGAGCCGACGCGAGGACTTCGCGCTCCTCGTGAGCGAGGTGCTAGCCCACGGGCGAGCCGTCGCAGCGGTGCCCGTGTGACGACACCGAACCTCGTCGGGGCGTTCTACGAGCGCACCTGGAACGCCGGAGAGCTCGGCGCAGCGTCGGAGCTGCTCACGACAGACTTCTCGTTTCGAGGGTCGCTCGGCGACGAGCTCCGCGGACGGGAAGCCTTCCTCGACGACGTCCGGGTCGTTCGCGCCACCCTCGCGGACGACCGGTGCGAGATCCTGGATCGCGTCGCAGAGGGCGATCGGGCATTCGCCCGGATGCGGTTCTCCGGCAGGCACGTGGGTGTCTTCCGAGGTTCCGCCCCGACCGGTCGGGAGGCCCGGTGGCCGGGGGCCGCCCTGTTCCGCTTCCGGGACGAGTCGATCGCCGAGCTCCGGGTCCTCGGAGACCTGGCCGGGCTGGACGCGCGGCTCAGGAGTGATGCCGACGCCGGGTAGACCAGGGAACGCCGGACACCCACCAGAAGACCCCGCGGCGATGCTCGCCGTCACGGGACCCGCCCTGCGTCACGTCGCTGGCACGGCTTCCTCGACGACGGTCCGGGTCCGCCTCCGGCTCGTCCGAGCGTGCCGGGCACCTGCATCCCGCGGTAGTCGGCGACCTGCTTCCGGGTGGCGAGCGCGACCACGCCGGGTCAGGCCGCGGGCCTCTCCTTCGGCCGTCGGGCCGCCCTCGCCGCTCCGCGCGCCCCGATGGCGGCGAGAAGGTACGGCTGGACGACGAGCACGGTGGCGACCGCGAGGACGATGAGCGCGACCATCACCGGACTCGCCTGGAGCATGGCCGTCGTGAGCAGGATCACCATGAAGGGGGCCTTGAAGAGGACGACGAGGAAGCCCGCCATCGTGCCGGCGATGAGAACGTCCAGGGGCAGCCCGGGGAACAGGAGGTTCGCGGCGAGCGCGACGCACGTCGCCGCGAAGATCGCCGGGAACGTGGGGCCGCCGAGGAACCCGCTCTTGAACGCGACGGCGAGCAGCGCGAGCTTCACGAGGGCCATGGTGACGAGGGTCGCCGGGCCATAGCTCGCGGGGTCCGCGACGACGGTGTGGATCTGCGACTCGCCGGAGAAGAGGACGATCGGCGCCACGACGCCGACCGCGCTGAAGAGGACGCCGGCCAGGAGCGCCCGCTCCACCACGCGGTCCCCGAACCTGCCGAAGAAGGCGGCCGAGACGCGCATGAACGCGCCGGCGATGACGGCGAGCACGAGGCCGACGAGCGCGCACAGGATGACGAGCGGGACCGACCAGATCGTGAGATCGGTCGTCGGCGGGAGGTCGAGGTAGTTGACGAGGCCCGTACTCCCCACCGCGTAGAAGATGAGGAAGCCGATCGCGCCGCCGACGAGGTTCGCCGGGAGGTTCTTGGCCCTGGCCACCGGGTCGCGGATGAGCTCCGTCGCGAGGACGCCGGTGAAGAGTGGGTTCGCGATGAGCCCGTTGTAGGCGGACGCGACCGTGGAGAAGACGACCTCCGAGCGGTGCTCCTCCGGGATCCCGACCTTCTCGTTGTAGAGGGCGGCGATCTTCGTCCCGATCCCGCCGATCCCGCCCTCCGGCCCGAGGACCGCGCCGGAGAACAGGGATGCCCAGGCCGCGATGACGTTGACCGGGAGGCGACGCCATTCGATGGCGTCCAGGTCGCCGCTGAACGTGTCGAGCATCGACTCGTCGAGCGTCGTGGGGGCGTGGCGGTACTTCACGAGCAGCCCGACGGCGAGCGAGAACGGCAGGCAGATCACCGGGAACATCCAGGCGTGGTCGGTGACGAACGAGCCGTCCCACAACAGCTTGGTGACGGCCTCGAGGGCGATGAACCAGGCCACGACCACGAGGGCGGCGGCGAGCGACACCACGACCACGTGCAGGTACAGGAGACGCAGCCGCGCGGCACTCTCCGCGG
>CAIYQJ010000183.1 GCA_903928275.1 uncultured Chloroflexota bacterium | reverse complement strand
GCATGCTCGCGTACCGCCTCGGCATCCGCAACATCGTCGTGGCGGCCGTCGCGTTCTACGACGACGAGGGAAGGCCCGCGGATCGTCCGTCCTTCCTCCAGTTCCCGGCCGATCCGCTCCTGCATGACCGCAGGGTGCTGATCGTCGACGAGGTCTGGGACACGGGCACGACCATCCAGGCGGTGATCGATCGCGTACGCCTTGCAGGTGGCCGGCCCACCACCGCGGTGCTCCACTACAAGCCGAGCCACTCCGTGGTGCTCGCGGTCCCGGACCACTTCGTCCTCGAGACCGACGCCTGGGTGGTCTACCCGTTCAAGGCGGGCCGCTGAGGAAGCGCTCGACAGGGCAGGCGGCGCCGGGACCTCGCGACCATCGACGCATGGCGCCAGCCACGCGATCGCGCCTGACGCCGAGCCCTGCCCTTCGAGCCCGTCTCCCGGCCGCGTGGATGGTTTGTGCTTCTTTCGAACAAACATGTGGTACCGTCCGGGGCGGGGGACGGCGGCGGCCATGGCGCGCCGACATGTCGGGGCCGGAGCAACGGAGGATCGAGCGTGGACGGTGGCTTCTTCTCGGGCGTGGTGGAGCCGATCCGCTTCGGCGGGCTTCACTCGCCCGACCCGCTGACGTACAAGGTCTACGAGCCCGACCGCCTCGTGCTCGGCAAGCGGATGGAGGAGCACCTCCGGATCGGCGTCTGCCTGTGGCATTCGTTCGCGTGGGACGGCCGCGACATGTTCGGGATCGGGACGCTCGACCGCCCCTGGCTCGACGCGGGTCGCGATCCGATGGACGCGGCACGCGAGAAGATGGCCGTGGCGTTCGAGTTCATCGAGAAGCTCGGCGTCCCCTACTACTGCTTCCACGACCGCGATGTCGCGCCGGAGGGTGCGAGCTTCGCCGAGTTCCGGTCGAACATGGACGCGCTCACGGAGGACGCGCTCGGCTACCAGGAGCGGACCGGCGCCCGGCTCCTCTGGGGGACCGCGAACCTCTTCACCCACCCGCGGTACCAGGCGGGCGCCGCAACCAACCCGGACCCGGAGGTCTTCGCGTACGCGGCTGCCCAGGTCCGGATGATGCTCGACGTGACGCAGCGCCTCGGCGGGACGAACTACGTCCTGTGGGGCGGCCGAGAGGGGTACGACACCCTGCTCAACACCGACCTGCGGCGCGAGGGCGCGCAGCTCGCCCGCTTCCTCCACCTCGTCGCCGAGCACAAGCACCGGATCGGCTTCGAGGGGACGCTCCTCATCGAGCCGAAGCCGATGGAGCCCACGAAGCACCAGTACGACTACGACTCGGCGACCGTCCACGGCTTCCTCGTCCGCAACGGACTCGAGGGCGAGTACAAGCTGAACATCGAGGCGAACCACGCGACCCTCGCGGGCCACAGCTTCCACCACGAGGTCGCGTACGCGATCGCGAACGGGATCCTCGGGTCGATCGACGCGAACCGCGGCGACCCGCAGAACGGATGGGACACCGACCAGTTCCCCAACTCGGTCGACGACCTCGCCCTCCCGCTCTACGAGATCCTCCGGGGCGGCGGCCTCACGACCGGCGGCTTCAACTTCGACGCGAAGCTCCGCCGGCAGAGCAGCGATCGCGATGACCTCTTCCACGCCCACATCGGCGGGATCGACGCGCTCGCCCAGGGGCTCCTCGCGGCCGCGGCCATGATCGAGGACGGGAGGCTCGCGGAGCTCAAGGGCGCGCGCTATGCCGGCTGGGACGGCCCCCTGGGGTCCGAGATCCTCGGCGGCAGCGCCTCGCTCGCGGATCTCGCGGACCGCGTGGAGGCAGGCGGGATCGACCCGCGGCCGCGATCCGGCCGCCAGGAGTACCTCGAGAGCCTGGTGAACCAGCAGGTCTGGGCCGTGCGCAGCAACGGTGCCGCGGCTCGCGAGGGCTGACCGCGATGGGCGGCCTCGTCCTCGGGATCGACGTCTCCACGACGGCGACGAAGGCCGTCCTCGTCGACGGCACCGGCGCGGTCCGCGGGATCGGCGTCGCCGAATACGGGTTCGACGTCCCACGCCCGCTCTGGAGCGAGCAGGATCCGGGTCTTTGGTGGGACGGGGCGATCGCCGCGATCCGCTCGGTCTTCGCCGCCACGGGCGTCTCCGGCGCCGACGTGGCGGCCGTCGGCCTCACCGGCCAGATGCACGGCGCCGTCCTCCTGGATCGTGCCGGCGAGGTCCTGCGACCCGCGATCCTCTGGAACGACCAGCGGACCGCCGCCGAGTGCGATGCGATTCGCGCGGCCGTGGGGCCGGAGCGCCTCATCGAGATCACCGGCAACGATGCGCTCACAGGGTTCACCGCGCCGAAGCTCGTCTGGATCCGCGACCACGAGCCCGACGTCTGGCGACGGGTCGCGCACGTTCTCCTGCCGAAGGACTACGTCCGGCTCCGGCTCACGGGCGACTACGCGCTCGACAAGGCCGATGGCGCGGGCACCCTGCTCTTCGACCTGGTGGCACGGGACTGGTCCCCGGAGGTCCTCGCGGCCCTCGGCATCGACCCCGCGTGGATGCCGCCCACCTTCGAGGGACCGGAGGTCACGGGCAGGATCACCGCCGACGCGGCGGCTGCCACGGGGCTTCGGGCGGGGACGCCGGTCGTCGCCGGCGGCGGCGACCAGTCGGCGAACGCGGTGGGCGTGGGCGCCGTCGTGCCGGGCACGGTGGCCCTGTCGCTCGGGACGTCCGGCGTCGTGTTCGCCACGACGGACCGGCCGTTGTACGAGCCGCACGGCATCGTCCATGCCTTCTGTCACGCCCTGCCGGGACGCTGGCACATGATGTCCGTCATGCTCTCGGCAGCCGGTAGCCTGCGCTGGTTCCGGGACGCGCTGGCGCCGGGTGAGCCGTTCGGCGACCTCGTCGCGTCGGCCGCGGAGGCGCCGGCCGGCAGCGATGGCCTCTGGTTCCTGCCGTACCTCTCGGGTGAGCGCAGCCCGCACCCCGACCCGCTCGCCCGCGGCGCCTTCATCGGCCTGACGGTGACCCACGACCGACGCCACATGACGCGCGCCGTCCTCGAGGGCGTGGCGTTCGGCCTGCGCGACGGCCTGGACCTCATGACGGCGGCCGGTATGCCGGTGCCCCACCAGATCCGCGCATCGGGCGGCGGCACCGCGAGCGCGCTGTGGCGCCAGATCCTCGCCGACGTGCTCGACGCGGAGATCGCGACGGTGAACACGTCCGAGGGAGCGGCCTACGGCGCCGCCCTCCTCGCAGCCGTGGGTGCCGGCTGGTACCCGGACGTCGACGCCGCGTGCTCGGCGCTCGTCGTGGCGACGCCGAGCGCCGAGCCGGGCCCGGACGCTGCGGCGTACGCGGAGGCGCATGCCCTCTACCGCGACCTGTATCCGGCCCTGGCTCCGCTCTTCCCGCGGATGCAGGCGGCGCCCGGCACCTCCCGGGAATGAGGTCGGGCACCGGAAGCCGGTGCCCGACGGACGACGCGATGGGGCCCGGAGCGGGCCGTCGGTCAGCTGTGGAGCTCGGCCAGCTCCGTCTGGGTGACCTCGCCGGGCTTCTTCCCCATGATGATCATCGCGAGGATCTCGTCCTTCGTCACCCGATCCTTGACCACCGTGTCGACGAGCTTCCCCTGGAGCATGACGCTGATCCTGTCGGACAGGTCGTAGACGTCGTGGATGTCGTGGCTGATGAGGAAGATGCCGATCCCTTCCTCCTTCAGCTGCGTCACGAGGTCGCGGACCTGGGCGGTCTCGGCCGGGCCCAGCGCGGCGGTGGGCTCGTCCATGATGAGGATCTTCGCGTTGAAGTGGACCGCCCGCGCGATCGCCACGGACTGACGCTGACCGCCCGACAGCGACTTCACCGGCGTCTTGAAGTTCCTGAACCGTGGGTTGAGCCGTCCCATGACGCTGCGCGTGGCCGCTTCCATCGCCGCGTCGTCGAGCGACCCGAGACGCGAGCTGAGCTCGCGGCCGAGGAAGACGTTCCCCGCGGCGTCGATGTTGTCCGCGAGCGCGAGCGTCTGGTAGATCGTCTCGATGCCCAGCGCCTTGGCGTCGCGCGGGTTCTTGATCTCCACCGGCTGGCCGTTGATGAGGATCTGGCCCGAGTCGGCCGAGTGTGCGCCCGACAGGGTGCGGATCAGGGTGGACTTGCCGGCGCCGTTGCCGCCGACGAGCCCGACGACCTCACCTGCGTGGAGGTCGACCGACACGCCCTCGACCGCATGAACGCCGCCGAACGCGACGTAGATGTCGCGCATCTCGACGAGCGGAACGCGCGCGTCCGACGGCCGGGCCGCGGGACCGGTCGGCGGTCGGAACTCGGGGAGGGCCGGCGGCTCGGCTTCCTGGAGGAACGGCTGGCCCCCCGGCTGGTCGAGATCGGACGATTCGTGCGGCTGCATCGTCATGTCATGCCCTCCCGCGCTCAGCCGGCCCGCCGCCGGAGGTAGGAGTCGAAGCCGACCGCCGCGACGAGCACCACGCCGACGACGATGTCCTGGGTCGGCGAGTCGACATTGAGCAGGAGCATCCCGGATCGGAGCGACTGCATGACGACCGCGCCGAGGATCGCTCCGGGGATGGTCCCGATCCCGCCGGCGAACGAGGTGCCGCCGATGACGGCGGCCGCGATCACGTCGAGCTCGTTCTGGGTCCCGAGCCCCGTCACGGCGGCGTTCAGGCGTGCCGTCTGCACGACCGCGCTGATGGCCGCGAGGATCCCCATGAGCGTGAAGGTCATCATGATCGTGCGACGCACGTTGATGCCGCCGAGCTCGGCCGCGTCCGGGTTGCCGCCGATCGCGTAGACGTATCGCCCGAAGCGCCGGCGGGTCGCGATGTACGTCATGACGAGGCCCACGCCGAGCATGACGACGACCGGGATCGCGATCCCGGTCGGGATGATCAGGCCGCCCGGCGGCTCGGTGATCCCATGCGCCTGTGCGTACTGCGTGGCGAGCGCCTCCGGCCAGGTGTAGCTGTTCGCGATCCAGACCGCCGCGAGGACGGCCGCGCAGCCGACCACGCCGACGGCGGCCTCCGCCCACAGGGGGCGCGCCGGGAAGCCATACCGCCGCTTGCGTCGACGGCCGGCGATGAGCGTGTAGACGATCCCGGCGCACGCGAGGAGGCCGAGGATCCAGCTGAACACGTCGCCAAGCGATCCCTTGGGTCCGCCGCCGAAGAGCTGGAACGTCTCGTTGAGCGGAGCGAGGGTCTGGCCCTGGGCGTACCGGAAGATGAGGCCGCGCCAGACGAGCAGACCGCCGAGGGTGACGATGAAGGACGGCACGCCGCCGTACGAGATGATGAAGCCGGTGAAGGTCCCGATCACCGCACCGAGTGCCAGGCCGACGGCGATCGCGATGACCCAGATGTACCACTCGTGGTAGCTGACCCCGAGCACGTTCGGCAGCCAGTTGACCTGGACCATCGCCATCGTGTAGCCGAGGAAGCCGAGCATCGAACCCACAGAGAGGTCGATGTTCCGCGACACGATGATCAGGACCATCCCGGTGGCCATGATCGCGATCGACGCGCTCTGGACCGACAGGTTCCAGAGGTTGCGCGGGGTGAGGAAGGCCCCGCCCGACAGGAGGTTGAAGAAGAGCCAGATCACCGCCAGGGCGCCGATCATCCCCAGCATCCGGGTGTCGAGCTCCAGGGCCTGGAGCACTGAGCGCCACGATCGGCCTCTCGGCTCGCCGGTCGCGGTCGGGGGTGCGGTCGTTGCCTCGCTCATCGCGGCGCCTCTCGAACCGGATTAACGACACATGGAGCGCCCCGCGTCCGTGGCGATCATGCCGCGGACGCGGGGCGCTCTGTCATCCCTTGGGGACCGTCAGCAACCTGGGACGGAGCCCGCCTTGACGTCCTTGCACAGGACGTCCTTGGTGATCCAGCCGGCATCGAGGACGACCTGGAGGTTGTCCTTGGTGATCGGCTGCGGGGTGAGGAAGATGGAGGTCATGTCGTTCCCGCCGGGGCTCGCGAACTGGACCGTCGGGGCGAGGCTGGCCTTGACGTTCTTGATGTTCTTGTCCTTGCAGAGCGCGAGCGCGGCCTCGCCGGCAGTCTTGCCGAGCATCCGCGCGTCCTTCCAGACGTCGACCGTCTGGGTGCCGAGAGCGACCCGGTTGAGGGCGGCGGCGTCGCCGTCCTGGCCGGAGACCGGGACCTTGCCCGCGAGGCCCTGGGCGGTGAGCGCCGCGACGACGCCGCCGGCCATGCCGTCGTTCTGGGAGATGACCGCGTCAACCTTGTTGTTGTTCGCGGTCAGGATCTGCTCCATCTCCTTCTGGGCGTTGGCCGGGTCCCAGTTGTCCGTGTAGGACTCGCCGACGATCTTGATCTTGCCGGCGGGATCCGTGGCGCCGACGGCCGGGATGCCGGCCTCGACCGCGCCCGCCCGGAGGAAGTCCGCGTTCGCGTCGGCCTTGTTGCCCTTGATGATGGCGAAGTTGCCGGCCGGGACCGCCTTGAGGACGGCGTCTGCCTGCATCTTGCCGACGAGCTTGTTGTCGAACGTGATGTAGAGGGCGGTCGGGTCCTCGATCAGCCGGTCATACGCGATGACCGGGACGCCGGCCGCGGTCGCGGCAGCGACCGACGGCTTGATCGCCGTCCCGTCCTGGGCCAGGACGATGACGACGTTCGCGCCCTGCGAGATCAGGTTCTCGACGTTTGTGGCCTGCGTCTCGGCGGACGACTTGGCGTCGTTGGAGATGTACTTGGCGCCGCCGGCGTCGAGAGCGGCCTTGATGGCCGGCTCATCCCACTTCGCCCAGCGCTCTTCCTGGTAGTTGTTCCAGGACACGCCGACGGTGCAGCCGGCCGCGGCGACACTCGCCGGAGCGGCGCTCGCCGGGGCCGCGCTCGGCGCGGTCGTGGCGGAGCTCGAACAGGCCATCGCGAGAACCGCGGTCGCCCCGAACAGCGCCACCAGCTTCTTCATGTTCATCCTTCGGTCTCTCCTCTGCTGTCGCCGGCCGCGTGCGACCTGCACCCGGCCCCTGTGGCTGGCTCCATCCTGACGCTAGGCTAGCACCCTCCTCAGGCTGCATTCCCGGATTCCGACGCCCGGTCCCCGGTTCGCCGGATGGGCCATTCCCGACCTCCCGCGGCTGGCGCCGAAGAAGGGCATGCCGCCACGACGGGCGGTGCAGTCACATGGTACCCGCCAACCGTGCGATGGCCACGATCGCCGGGCCGGTCCGCAGGCGCCTTCGCGCGCGACACGGCTCACGCCGTCGCCAGCTCGGCCGGCGTCTCGCGAGACGCGACCCATCTCGCCGGGTCCGCGAGGAGCGCCTCGAACGCGAGCTCGGCCGCCCCGAGCAGCGCCGCGTCGACGCCGAGCGCCGCCGGGACGACGTGGACGAGCGCGCGCGAGGCTGGCAGCGCGCGGCGGTCGAGCGCGCTCGTGAGGGGGCCGATGACGTACGGATGGATCCGGCCGAAGAGCCCGCCGAGCACGATCAGCCGGGGGTCAAGCACATTCACGAGGCTGGCGAGACCCAGGCCCAGCCAGCGGCCGACCTGGTCCAGGGCGGCCAGGGCGGTCTCGGAGCCGGCCGCCGCCTCAGACACGACGGCGTCGATGCCCGCGCGGCCGCTCTCACGGGGTCGTCCCGCAAGGGCCAGGAGCGCGCCGCCCCCGACCTCGGTCTCCCAGCACCCGACCGAGCCGCAACGGCACGGCGCGCCGTCCGGGTTCACCGTCATGTGGCCGATCTCGCCGGCGTAGCCGGCCGCCCCGGTCAGCGGCCTCCCGTCGACGATGAGGCCGCCGCCGACGCCGACCTCTCCCGAGATGAAGAGGACGTGGGTCTCGCCGACCCCCGCGCCGCGCCGCAGCTCGGCCAGCGCCCCGAGATCCGCCTCGTTGGCGACGGACACCGGGACGCTCACCGCGAGCGCGCCGGCCAGCCGGCCACCGAGGGGCACGTCCCGCCAGCCCAGGTTCGGTGCCATCGAGACGAACCCATCCGCGCGCCTGACGATGCCGGCGACGGCCGCTCCCACGCCGACCAGCCGATCGGATGGCGGTCGACGGGAGCGCACCAGGGCGGCCAGGTCCGCGAGGTCGGCCACCGTGTCGTCGAGGGAGGAGTGGCCGCGCGGGCGGTCCACCCGCTCGAGCTCGAAGACGTGTCCCCCGAGGCCCACGATGGCCGCCGCGATCGCGTCCACCTCGATCTCGAGCGCGATCACGACCGCACCACCCGGATCGAGGCGGACCAGCGGCGACGGCCGACCCGGCATGCCAAGGCGCGCCGCCGGGCTCTCCGTCACGAGTCCCGCGTCGGCGAGCTCGCCGATGAGCCCCCGGATGGCGCTGCGCGTGAGGCCCGTGCGGGCGACGAGCTCGGACCGGGAGAGCGGGCCGTGCGCGTGCAGCTCCCGGACGATCGCGCTCAGGTTGGCACGGCGCACCGTCTCGCTGCGTTGACCGATGTCGTCCCGACCGATGGACACGCGGTTTGTGTTCCTCTCTTCCAAATGCTCGCGCTAGACTCGTACGAGCGCGCGGCCGTGTCAAGGCACGAATTCGCCGCGGGGAAGACGGGGATCGAGGCGCAGCCCGGCCGACGCGGCCGAGGCGGCGGCCCGGCCCACGGGAGGCGGACATGAAGGTCGGACGCCGGGTGTGCGCATGACGCCGCTCCGCTGGGGGATCCTGGGTCCCGGCCGCATCGCGCCCCGGCTCGTGCGCGCGATCGCCGCGTGCCCGCGTGCCACTCTCGCGGCCGTCGCGAGCCGCGACCCGGACCGGGCCGCCGCGTTCGCCGCGGCGCACGCCGTCCCCCGGTCGTTCGGGTCGTACGCAGCGCTCCTCGCGGCGCCGGACGTCGACGTCGTCTACATCGCCCTTCCCAACCACCTCCACGCGGAGTGGACGATCCGTGCGCTCGAGGCGGGGAAGCACGTGCTGTGCGAGAAGCCGCTCGCGCTCACCGTCGCAGACGTCGACGCGATCGCGGCGGCAGCGGACCGGACCGGACGGATCGCCGTCGAGGCGTTCATGTACCTGCACCACCCGCAGATCCTCCACGCGGTGGACCTTGCGCGGAGCGGAGCGCTCGGTCGTTTGGAGCTGATCGACGGGTCGTTCACGTTCTTCCTCTCCCATCCGGGCGACCCGCGTGCCGAACCGTCGATGGGCGGCGGCTCGCTCTGGGACGTCGGCTGCTACCCGGTGAGCTTCGCCCGCAGGGTGGCCGGGGAGGAGCCCGAGCGCGTGACGGCGCTCGCGCGGTTCGACGAGCGGGGTGTGGACTGGACGTTCATCGGGCAGATGCGCTTCCCGTCGGGACTGCTCGCCCAGTTCGACAGCGGGTTCGCGGCCCCGGACCGGCAGCGGCTCGAGATCGTGGGCGGGGACGCCACGCTCGTGCTCGACCACCCGTTCCTCACCGCCCCGGACGGGCCGCCGCCGTCGCTCACCCTCCGGCGCGCGGGCGAGGCGACCCGCGTCGAGATCCCGCCGGTCGACCAGTACGCGGCGGAGGTGGACGACCTCTCGGCCGCGATCCTCGACGGCGCGGAACCGCGCGTGAGCATCGGCTTCAGCCGCGGTAGCATCGCGGTGCTCGCGGATCTCGACCGAGCCGCCCGGACGAGCGCCGGGCTCGCGGTCGGCTGAACCGCCCCGCGGACCGGCGAGGAGGCCAGTGGTCCGTGGCGACAACAGGACCCTGGAGGAGACCGTGGACGAGCTCGGGGCGGTCCCGGCGGCGGGAACAGCGGATGGGCACGAGGCAGGGTCGCACGAGGGATCACTCGGCCCTTCGGCTGCGGCAGACGCGGCGGAGTCCGAGGGTGGTCCCCCGGACGAGGTCGCCACGACCGACCCGGAGGCGCGGGCGCCCGACGCCGCGACGTCGGCGACCGACGCCGGACCCGCAGGCGGCGGTCCGGAGCCGCCGCGCAGGCGGCGTCGGGGCCGCATCGCCGCGCTCGTCGCGGCGGTCGTCGTCGTCGCGCTCGTCGGGGGCGGCCTGTTCGTCGCGAAGCCCTGGGCGCCGCCGCAGCCGACCTGCGCGACGGTCGCCGCGCACCCGGACTGGTCCGTGGCGCGCCGCTGGGACGAGGCCACGCTCGACGCGATCCGCCGTGCCCTGCCGAACCCGCCGCTGCACGCGCGGAACCTCTTCCACCTCTCGGCGGCCATGTGGGACGCGTGGGCAGCGTACGACCCCTCGGCGTCCGGGTACTTCGTGAAGGAGAAGCACACCGCGTCGGACATCACGGCGGCGCGCGAGGAGGCGATGAGCTACGCGGCGTACCGCGTGCTCACCGAGCGCTACCTGAAGTCGACGGGGGGGAGCGACTCCCTCTCCGAGTTCGACAACGTCATGGACTCGCTCTGCTACCCGCTGACCGTGACGACGACGACGGGCGACTCGCCGGCGGCGGTCGGGAACCGGATCGCCGCCGCGATCATCGCCGCGGGGCTCACCGATGGATCCAACGAGACGCTCGGCTACACGGACCCCGGGTACAAGCCCGTGAACCCGCCGCTCGTGGTCGCGTCGCCGGGGATCCCGCCGATGGTCGACCCGACCCGCTGGCAGCCGCTCCAGATCCCGCACATGATCTCGCAGAACGGCATCCCGGTGACCAACGGCGTCCAGCAGGCCGTGGGCACCCATTGGGGGCACGTGACGTCGTTCGCCATGCCTCCGGGCGGCCCGAACGGGACGCCCATCGACCCGGGCTACGGTCCACGCCTCGGCGACCCGGCCACCGACCAGGCCCTGAAGGACCAGGTCGTGGAGGTCATCCGCGACAGCAGCCTGCTCGACCCGGCCTCCGCCGCCACGATCGACATCTCGCCCGCCGCCCGCGGCAACAACGACCTGGGGACGAACGACGGGACCGGGCACCCGGTCAACCCCGCCACGGGGCAGCCCTACGTGCCGAACGTCGTGAGCGAGGCCGACTTCGGCCGCGTCATGGCGGAGTTCTGGGCAGACGGTCCCAAGTCCGAGACCCCGCCCGGCCACTGGAATGTCCTCGCGAACCTCGCCTCCGACAAGCTCGCGCCGAACCTGCGGATCGGCGGGGCGGGACCGGTCGTCGATCGGCTCGAGTGGGACACGAAGATGTACCTCGCCCTCAACGGCGCGCTCCACGACGCGGCGATCGCCGCGTGGGGCCTGAAGGGCCACTACGACACGATCCGCCCGATCTCGCTCGTCCGGTACATGGGCGGCCTGGGCCAGTCGAGCGACCCGACCGGGCCGTCCTATGCGAAGGAGGGGCTCCCGCTCGTCCCGGACCTCATCGAAGTGATCACGAAGGAGAAGACCGCGCCGGGCGGGCCGATGGCCGCCCTCGCGGGGCACGAGGGACAGATCGCGATCCGTGCGTGGGCCGGCCAGCCCGCCGACCCGAAGACCCAGGCCGGTGGCGTGAAGTGGCAGCTCGCGACCGCCTGGATGCCGTACCAGTCGCCGAACTTCGTCACGCCGTCGTTCCCCGCGTGGACATCGGGCCACAGCACGTTCAGCCGGTCCGCCGCCGAGGTCCTCACGAGCATCACCGGCTCCGAGTACTTCCCGGGCGGGATCGGCGGGTACACGATCCCGAAGGGCTCGCTCAAGTTCGAGGCGGGCCCCACGACGGACATCCCGCTCCAGTGGGCGACCTACTTCGACGCGTCGGACCAGGCGGGCCAGTCGCGGCTGTGGGGCGGGATCCACATCCAGGCCGACGACTTCGTCGGACGGAAGATCGGCTCCGAGTGCGGCAAGGAAGCCTGGACGCTCGCGCAGCAGTACTACGCGGGGAAGGTCGGGTCGTGACGAAGGCCGGGGCGATCCGCCGCCGGTCCGCGGGTCGCTCCGTGTCTCGACCGGTCCGCGGACCGGTGCCCGACGACGTACCGGTGCGCGCGTGACACGACGCCGTGCCGCGGTCGTCGTCGGCAGCGGGGTCGCCGCCCTCGTCGTCGTGGGTGCCGGTCTCGTCGGTCTCACGCTCGTCCAGGGCGGCGGATCCACGCCGAAGACCTCCCTGGGCCCGCCGCACTTCGTGGACGAGTCGGCGACGGCCGGGATCGCGCACACGTACGGCGGCGGGCCGACGTTCTCCACCGGCGGCGGCATCGCCGTCCTCGACTGCGACGGCGACGGCAGGCCCGACATCTTCCTCGCCGGCGGCGCGAACTCCGCCGCGCTGTACCACAACGACAGCCCGGTCAACGGTGCCCTGCGGTTCACGCTCGCGCCGTCCCCCGTCACGGACCTCGCCGGCGTCACCGGCGCCTATCCCATCGACATCGACGGGGACGGGAACGTGGACCTCGCGGTGCTGCGGGCGGGCGAGGCCGTGCTGCTCCGCGGCCTCGGCGGTTGCCGCTTCGAGCGCGCGAACGAGCGCTGGGGCTTCGACGGGGGCAACGCGGACACGACCGCCTTCAGCGCGACGTGGGAAGGCTCGGCCGCGCTCCCGACCCTCGCCCTCGGGCGGTACCTGAAGCTCGATGCCTCCGGCGCGCAGACGCTCGACTGCGACACGAGCCAGCTGGTGCGGCCCGACGCGGCCGGCACCGGGTACGGCGCGCCAACGCCGCTCGCCCCAGGCTACTGCGCGCTCTCGATGATCTTCAGCGACTGGGACGGCTCGGGGCGGCGCGACCTCCGCGTCACGAACGACCGCAACTACTACACCGACGGATCCGATCAACTCTGGCGGATCGCTCCCGGGGAGCCGCCGCGCGCCTACACGACGGCCGACGGATGGATCCCGCTGCAGGTCTCCGGGATGGGGCTCGCGAGCTACGACCTCGCGGGGACCGGCTACCCGGACGTCTTCATCACGAGTCAGGGCGACGACAAGCTCCAGACGCTCACCGCCGGGCCCGCCCAGCCCACCTACCGCGACGTCGCGCTCAAGCGCGGGGTGACGGCGGCACGGCCGGCGATCGGGGGTGACGTACTGCCGTCCACGTCGTGGCACCCGGAGTTCCAGGACGTGAACAACGACGGCTTCATCGACCTGCTGATCACGAAGGGCAACGTGGACGCCCAGCCCGGCTACGCCACCCGGGACCCGAGCGACCTGTTCCTGGGCCAGCCGGACGGGACCTTCGTGGAAGGGGCCGAGGCCGCCGGCATCGTGGTCGACGCCCGCGGCCGCGGCGCCGCGCTCGTCGACTTCAACCTCGACGGCCAGCTGGACCTGGTCGAGAGCTTCCTCGGTGCGCCGACGAAGGTCTGGCGCAACGTGGGCTCCGGTGACGCGGCGAAGCCGGTCCCCATGGGCCACTGGCTCGCGGTCGCGCTCGGCCAGCCGGCGCCGAACACCGACGCGGTCGGGGCGACACTGGAGGTCCAGGTGGGAGACGTGACGATGCGCCGCGAGATGATCGTGGGCGGCGGGCACGCCGGCGGCCAGCTCGGCTGGACCCACGTGGGGCTCGGGCCGGCATCCGACGCGAAGGTGCGCGTCACCTGGCCCGATGGCGAGGTGGGGCCGTGGCTCCCCGCGAAGGCGGACACGTTCGTCACCATCGACCGGGGCGCCAGCGCGGCGACCCCGTGGCAGCCACCCACGAACTGACCGGAGGGACGAAGGGCATGGCGACCGCACGGCTCGCGGAGATCGGCCTGCCGGACTTCGGCATGCCCGACGTCCGCCCGGAGATCACGCCGGCGACATACGCGGACCGGCTGGCGCGGCTGCGGGAGCGTGCCGGCGCCCGCGGGTACGACCGCGTCATCGTCTACGCCGACCGAGAGCACAGCGCGAACATCGCCTACCTCACCGGGTTCGACCCGCGCTTCGAGGAGGCCCTCCTCGTCGTTGGCCCGGACGGCGACCCCGCCATCCTCGTCGGCAACGAGTGCCACGGCCTGGCGGGCGCGGCGCCTCTCCCGATGCGTCGGCACCTGTTCCAGGACTTCAGCCTCCCGGGCCAGCCGCGCGATCGCTCCCTGCCCCTCGCGGACATCCTCGCCGCGGAGGGCGTCGGTCCGGGCGGTCGCATCGGCGTCGTCGGGTGGAAGACGTACGCGAGCCGCGCGACGCTCGAGGCGCCCTCCTTCATCGTCGAGGAGCTGCGCCGCCTCACGGGAGCCTCCGGCCTCGTCGAGAACGCTGCGGACATGCTCATCGACGCGGCCGACGGCCTCCGCGTCGTCAACGAGCCGGACCAGCTCGCCGCGCTCGAGTACGCGGCCTGCCAGACGTCCGACGGCGTCCGGCGGCTCCTCGTCGGCCTCGAGCCAGGGATGACGGAAGCCGAGGCGGTCCGGCTGCTGCGGTGGAACGGGATGCCGCTCTCGTGCCACCTCATGCTGTCGGCCGGGCCACGGGCGCCGCTGGGTCTCCCGAGCCCCGGCGATCGGCCGATCCAGCGGGGCGACCCGTTCACCGTCGCCTTCGGCGTCTGGGGCGGGTTGAACTGCCGGGCCGGGTTCGTCGTCGCCGACGCGGGCGAGCTGCCCGCCGGGATCGCGGACTATGTCGAGCGGCTCGTGGGGCCGTACTTCGCAGCCGTCGCCGAATGGTACGAGGCGCTCCACGTGGGGCAGACCGGCGGCGCGCTCCGGGAGATCATCGACCGCCGCCTCGGCGACCCGTTCTTCGGCATCTCCCTCAATCCAGGTCACCAGATCGGACTGGACGAGTGGGTGAACTCGCCGGTGACACCCGGATCCGCCATCGAGCTGCGCTCCGGCATGGCGATGCAGGTGGACATCATCCCGGCGACCGGGACCGCCCACTTCACGACGAACATCGAGGACGGGATCGCGCTCGCCGACGAGGCGCTCCGCGCCGCGTTCGCCGCCACCCACCCGGCCGCGTGGGAGCGCATCCGGGCCCGGCGCGCGTTCATGCGCGATGCCCTCGGCATCCGCCTCCACGAGGACGTGCTGCCCTTCTCGAACATCCCCGCGTACCTGCCCCCGTTCCTCCTTCGGCCGGGGCTCGCGATGACGATGGCCGGATGACGGCCGGGAGCGATCGACGATGGAAGAGCTGACCTTCTCCGACGGGAACGTGGACGTCGTCGTCCTGCCGGAGGCGGGGGCGCGGATCCACCGCCTGCGCGCGTTCGGGCACGACGTCCTGCGGACGCCGGCGGACCCGGCCGAGTACGCCCGCGACCCGTTCTTCTGGGGCGCCTACGTCATGGCCCCGTGGTGCAACCGGATCGAGGCCGCCGAGGGGCGCGAGGACCGTGCGGCGCGCGTCGGCTCGCGCCGGATCGCGGTCCCGTCGAACTTCCCGGACGGTTCGGCGATCCACGGCCTGGTGTACGCCCGGCCGTGGCTGCGCGGCGCCGACGGCCGCCTGCACGTCACGCACGATGGTGGCGGCTGGCCGTGGGCATTCACCGTCTCGCTCGGCGTCGCCGTCGTCGATGCCGTGGTCCGCCTCGACCTGGCGCTGTCGAACACGTCTGACGAGCCGATGCCGGCGGGGCTCGGCATCCACCCGTGGTTCCTGCGCCCGCTCCTCGTCGCCATCCACGGCGACGCGGTCCATCCGTCGAACACGGAGACACGCCCGGAGCCGGAGCCGGTCCGGGGAGCGCTCGACCTGCACGACATCGGTCAGATGGCGGACGGGATCGACGCGACGTGGGCGGACCTCGCGGATCCGCCCGTGGAGCTGCGGTGGCCGGAGGCCCGTGTCGGCGCCACGATGCGGATCGCGGCGCCCGCGCGGTTCGTCGTCGCCGCGAGCCCGGGGGATCTCGACGCGGTCGCTATCGAGCCGGAGACGCACGCGCCGCACGGGCTGCGCCGGCTGCTCGGCGGCGAGCCGGGCGGCCTGGTGATGCTCGACCCGGGCGGGGAGCTCCGCCTCGGCGTGGAGCTGGCGTTCGAGCGGCTCTGACCGATCCGGACGAGGGCTCCCGGGGTCGCCGTCCGAGGCACCCACCGGAGGAGCCCACAGGGGCTGTGTCCGGGACGACTCGCACCTCGCCGACCGGCACCATCCCGTCCACGTGGACGGGATGCATGCGCAGCCGAGACGATACCCGGGCCAAGACGCCCGTGCGGCCCGAGCCGTTGGCCACATCCGTCGGCGCCGAGGCTGCCCGTAGACTCGATCCGGTGACGCCCATTCCCGTCGCCACCCGTGCGCTCGCGCCCGGCTCCCCTCCTCTCGCGATCGACCCTCCCACGGCCGACACGGTCGGACCCCGCCAGGTGACGAAGGAGCCGGCCCCATGATGTACGAGCGGATCGAGCCGATCATCGACCGGCTCCTGCTCCTCGGCGCGATCATCGCGCTCCCGGTCGGGATCCTCCTCGCGGCGGCCGGCCGCACCGACGCGGCCGACCTCGCGTGGGCCGCGATCACGGCGCTCGTCGGGATCCGCCTCGCGGTCTCGATCGTCATCGACCTCGTCCATCGCGAGGCCGGCGTGGACGTCATCGCGCTGCTCGCGATCGGCGGCTCGCTCCTGCTCGGTGAGTACCTCGCGGGCGCCGTCATCGCGCTCATGCTCACGACGGGCACGGCCCTGGAGTCCTACGCGGCGGGCCGCGCCACGCGCGAGCTGTCGGCGCTGCTGGCACGGGCGCCCCGCATGGCGCACCGGTACGAGAGCGGCGAGCTGGTCACGCGATCGATCGACGAGATCGCGGTCGGCGACACGCTCCTCGTGAAGCCGGGCGAGGTGGTCCCCGTGGACGGGCTCGTCGTGGGCGACGCCGCGACCCTCGACGAATCGGCGCTCACCGGCGAATCGCGCCTCATGACCCGCGCGGACGGCGACCAGGTCTCCAGCGGCGTGGTGAATGCCGGCGGCCCGATCGACCTGCACGCCACCGCCACGGCGCAGGCTTCCACGTACGCGGGCATCGTCCGGCTCGTCGGCGACGCCCAGAAGGAGAAGTCGCCCTCGGTGCGCCTGGCCGACCGGTACGCCACGCTGTTCGTCCCGCTGACCCTCGGGATCGCGGGCGTCGCCTGGCTCGTGTCCGGCGACCCCGTCCGCGCGCTGTCGGTGCTCGTCGTCGCGACCCCGTGCCCACTGCTGCTCGCCGTGCCGATCGCCATCGTCGCGGGCATCAGCCGCGCCGCCAAGCGTGGGATCATCGTGAAGGGCGGCGGCGCGCTCGAGACCCTCGCCCGCTCCAAGGTCCTGCTCTTCGACAAGACGGGCACGCTGACGGCCGGTCGTCCCCAGCTCTCCGACGTCGAGGCCGGCGGCGACCTCCCGGCCGACGAAGTGCTCCGCCTGGCGGCCTCGGTCGACCAGGTGTCCCCGCACGTCCTGGCGGCCGCGATCGTCCACGCTGCCCGCCAACGGAACCTCGCCCTCGAGTTCCCCGCGGACGTCGTGGAGCAGGCGGGGGCCGGGATCTCGGGCACCGTGGGTGGGCGCCGCGTCACGGTGGGCATCGCCGAGTTCGCGACCGCGGACACGTCACTGCCCGGCTGGGCGCGCGACCTGCGCCGCAGGGCGGCGATCGAGGGGGCCACGCTCGTGTTCGTCGGCGTGGACGGCCAGGCGGTCGGCGGGCTCATCCTCGACGACCCGATCCGGCCGGAGACGCCGCGGGCCATCAGCTCGCTGCGACGCGCCGGCATCTCGCGCATCGTCATGGTCACCGGGGACCACTACGCGGTCGCCGAGACCGTGGGCGCGGCGATCGGCGTGGACGCCGTTCTCGCCGAGCGGACGCCGAGCGACAAGGTGGAGGCCGTGCGGATCGAGCGAGCCGACGCGGCCGGCCCGATCGTCATGGTCGGCGACGGGATCAACGACGCGCCGGCGCTCGCGCTCGCGGACGTGGGCGTGGCGATGGGCGCGCGTGGCGCCACGGCTTCGTCGGAGGCGGCGGACGTCGTCATCGTCGTGGACCGGCTCGACCGGCTCGCCGAGGCGATCCGGCTCTCCCACCGGGCACGGATGATCGCCGTCCAGAGCGTCCTCATCGGCATGGGACTGTCGTTCGTCGCGATGGGGTTCGCGGCCTTCGGCCTGCTGCCGCCGGTCGCGGGGGCGATCATCCAGGAGGCGATCGACGTCGCTGTCATCCTCAACGCCCTCCGCGCACTGCGCGGCGGCACCGAGCGCCGCATCAGCGTGCCGGGCTGGACCGAGACCAGCGAGAGCCTCCGCGCCGAGCATCGCGCGCTCGGCCCCGAGATCGTCCGCATCCGCGCCGTGGCCGACCGCCTCGACGTGATGCCGCCCGAGCAGGCGGGCGTGGAGCTGCGCGCGGTCGACTCCTTCCTCACGACCGATCTCCTGCCGCACGAGGAGCTGGAGGACCGCACCGTCTTCCCGATGCTCGCGAAGGCGATCGGCAGCGACGACGCCACGGCCGCCCTCCACCGTACCCACCGGGAGATCTTCCACCTCATCCGGCTGTACGCCCGGCTCGTCGAGGAGCTTCCGGAGGCCGGGCCCGCGGCCGCCGACATGCCCGACCTGCGCCGGGTGCTCTACGGGCTCCACGCGATCCTCCGGCTCCACATGGCGCAGGAGGAGGAGCTCTACCTGGGCCTCGGGGACGAGCACCCGGCCGGCGCGGCGCCCGGCGAGAGCGGTCCCACCGTACCGCGCGCCGCGTAGATCAGACCGGCGGCGCGGTCGTCCCGAGCGTCCCGAGCGTCCCGCGAAGGAGGGTCGCGCCATCCTCGGCGCGCACCAGCCGGTGGTTCCAGCCGCCATCGGCGGGCCAGGCGATCGCGAGGAGCGCGTCGCCGTACGTCGCCGACCCCACGTACTCGAGCGCGTAGCGCCGCGGGAATGCGACGATCGCGTCCGTGCCGCCGGCCGCCACGACCGCCTCGTCGAAGTAGTCCGCGTAGACCGTGTTGTTCACGTGCCCCATCGGGTCGAGGTCGCGGGCGCGGACGGACAGCCGCACGGTCGACGCGGACGCGGGCGGGTCGGCACGGTCGACCCGGAGCGGCTCGAACGTCGCCGGCCCAGCGAGGAGCCACGCCGTGAAGTCGTCCGGGATGCGCGTCGGCGCTCCGCGCGCGTCCGTGAGGACCCAGTCCGTCATCACGGCGGCCACCATGCTTCCGTCCGCGGCCGTCACGCGGCTCTCCCGCCGCGCCATGACGCGTCGCTCGCCGACCACGGCGGTCCACACGTGGACCGTCTCGCCGTATGCGACGGGCGCCGCGAGGTGGACGGCGATCGACCGGACGAGCCAGACGAGCCCCCGCTCCGCGTACCACTCGCGGGTGAACCCGAGCGCCTCCGAGTGCCTCCACGCGGCGTCTTGCGCGATCGCGAGCACCGCCGACGCGCGGGCGATGCCGTCCGCCCCTGCCTCGTCGAAGCGGATCCGGTAGGGCTCCGTCAGGCTGCGCGGATGGGCCGGTGCGAGCGGGCCGTCCGTCACGCGTCGCCCACGGCGGGGTCGTCGGGGACCGGCACCGTGGCCGCGAGCGACCGCATCCGCTCCAGCGGCACGATCGCCGTCCCCGCTCGGGGAGCGTAGGTCCGGTCCAGGCGCACGGCGCAGCTCCGGGCGGTGTCGAACACGACGAGCGCCACTGGGAGCGCCACCTCCTCGTCCGCCGCGTGCGCCCGCGCGTCGTCGAGCTGGTGGAGGACGTCGTCCACGATCCCGCGCGCCCCCCACTTGCAGTCGTACACCTCGGGGCGTCGGTCGTCCTCGATCGTCACGTCGTACGGGTGGATCTCGGCGGGAACGCCGTCGAAGAGGACGCGCCGCTCGCGTCGCACGTGGCCCGACCGGCGCGCGAGGAGCCTGGCCGTCAGCTCCTCCACGACCGCCCCGCGGTACTGGTTGCGTGCCTCCGCGCCCTTCGCCGCGATCGCGAGGGCGGGCTGCAGGGCGGCCTCCGCCGCCGCTCGGGACGGCGCGTCCGCGAGCGGTCCGAGCAGGGTGGGGAAGATCGCCCGCCACGTGGCTTCATCGTCGCTCTCGCCGTTCATGACCGCACGGGCGAGGACGAGCACGGCGGGCGTCGCTTCGGCGAGCGCCTCGGCGGCGCGCGCCACGAGCGGATCCGCCTGGATCCCGGCGTAGACGACGGTCCGCGCGTCCCTCGCCGCGTCCTGGAAGCGCACGCTAGGGTTCCTGCCCGAGCGCGATCGCGACGACGCTCGGGAACGTCGAGAGCCAGTCGATCGCGCGATGCGGGTCCCGGATCCGGCCGATCTCGTCGCACGCGGCCTCGATCGCCGACCCCACCGCGGGGTCGAGCTCCCGATCGCCGTCGGCGTCGGCCAGGGCCTCGAGCCGCTCGCGATGCGCGGCCGTGAGGTCCTGAATGTACATCCACTCGTCCTCGACGTCCTCCGCGCCTCCCTGCAGGTCGGCGTATGCGGCGAGGGCGCGGTCCACGGCGTCGCGGACGGTCACGGTCTGCTGGCTCACTCGTCGAGGATATCGGGTCCGCGACCCCGCGCGAGCCCCGGGTGGGCGCGCGAGCCGCGGAGCCGGCCGGGACGCCGGTCAGTCGCCGCTGTGGCCCAGCGACCGGACGACGAAACGCGCGTCCATCCCCACGGGCATGGTCCACCGCACGTCCACGCGCTCGACGTGCGAACCCGGCGGCCCGGCCGCGAGGGCTGCCGCGAAGTCGCGGAGCGCCGGTCGCGGCCCCTCCGCCACGCAGACGACGGTCCCATCGGTGGCATTCGCGACCCAACCGCCGACCCCGAGGTCGTCGGCCACGGTCCGCACGAAGTAACGGAACCCGACGCCCTGCACACGGCCGTGGACGGTGGCCTCGAGGCGCGCGAGCTCGGCCGGCGTGCGGCCCGGGCCCGCGGGGCCGTCGTCGGTCACCGGGCCGGAACGGCGGGCGGCCCGCCGGCGTGCGGCGGCGCCTGTCGCGGCGTCGCCGGTCGCGGCCACGCGAGGAGCAGCGTGTCGATCGCCAGCTCGGGGCCCGCGTTCGCCTCCACGAGCCGCTCCACGGCGTCCAGCCGCTCGAGGAACGCGGCCATCGCTCCCGCCGGGAGGCGCTCGGCGAGGGCGCACGTCTCCTCGAGCAGCGCGGGATCGCGCAGCTCGCGACGGCCGCCCACCCCCGCCACCGCGAGGTCGCGCGCGACGACGCGCCACGTGTCGACGAGGGCGCGTGCGACCCCCCGACGCTCCGACGCAGGCTCGCGCCGCGCCGGGCCCTCCGCCACGGCCTCCTCCGGGTCGACGCCGCCGAGCGCTGCTTTGCCGCGCGCCGCGTCGCCGTCCTCCGCCGTCCTCGTCGCCGCCTCGCCGCCTCCTG